>JAVEDG010000291.1 GCA_030841245.1 Actinomycetota bacterium | reverse complement strand
CTCGTCCAGTTGGCGGCACACGCTCTGCAGCTCGGCCTGGTAACCGCGGACCGCGTCCTCGAGGCGAGTGACGGTCTGTTCGTCGCGGGCGGCCGGCAGCACGTCCTCCGCACCACCCAGTCCCCGCGCACGCACTGCCAGCTCGGCTCGCTCGAGCGCCTCCGCCGCCTGCTCCTCCAGCTTGGCGACCGTGTCGGTCTGGGTGGCGAGCCCGTCAAGGGCGTCGGCCAGCCGCTCCAACCGGCGGGCGCGCTCCGTGACCGTGGAGTCGTCGCCGCGAGCCGCGTCGAGCCGTCGCCGGAGGTCGTCGAGGCGCGCGCCGTCGTCAGCTATCCGCTGCCGGAGACCGCGGGCCCGCTCGTCCAGGGAGACCCGCTGGCGGACCCACCCTTCGTGGGCCTCGCCGAAGGTGGCAAGGGCATGCGCATCGTCGGTCGCTCGCGCGGCCAGCGCCCCAACACCGTCGAGCAGCTCGGCGGCCGCGTCCGCCCCTGCGACGAGGTCGGCAACCGGGCTGTCGCCGCCGGCGGCAGCCCGCGCGGCCGCGAGCGCGGCTCCGTTCGTGGCCAGCTCGCGGGTCGCCTCGGCGACCGCCTCGGCGAGCCGAACGACCTGCTCGGCTGCCGCGGTCTCGAGCTCGCGGGTCACCGCGCCCGGAGCCGGCTGCGCGGGGGCCGGATGGTGGCCGCTGCCGCACACGGGACACGCCACTCCCGCCGTGAGGTCGGTGGCCAGCTCGGCCGCCATGCCGTCGAGCCGCGCCTGGCGCAGGTCCAGCCACCGGCGCCGGGCCGCCTGCTCCCGATCGGTCCGGGCGCGCACCTCGTCGGTCAGCACGAGCCGGTCCCTGGCCAGCCGGTCGCGCAGCGCGCCCGCGTCGGCCCGCGCTGCTGCCTCGGCCGCTGCCCTGCGCGAACCGGGCAGGGCAGCGACTGCGGCCCGGCTCGCCGCAGCCGCGGCCTCGAGCTCGTCGCGCTCCTGCGGCGCAGCTGCCAGTCGAGCACCGAGACGGCCCGCCTGGTCGTCGAGCTCGACGGTGGTGCGCTCGGCCTCTGCGATCCGGTCGGTGAGCCGGTCGGCCTCGGTCTCGTCGTGGACCATCTCGGCGAGCCCGCCGATCTCAGCGCGGCGAGCCCGTGCCAGGGCGCCGAGGTCCTCTCGCGAGGGCAGCCGGGCCACCCGGAGCCGGGTGGAGACGGGACGGGCCGCCCCGCCGCCGGCAGCTGATGACGGGCGCACCGTGGCGGTGCCGGCGCCGTCGGTGCCGGTCAGGGCGAGATCGACGCCCAGCTCGGCGAAGGTCGACTCGGCTCCGGCCCGCGCGTCCTCGAGGCGGACCTGCAGCCGGGCAGCGTCCTCGACCAGTGGGACCAGGGGGGCGACCAGCCGGGCCGCCGCCACCTCGGCGGCCATGTCCTTGTGCCGGCCCTCGGTCTCGAGCAGCTCGTCGAGCCGTTGCTCGAGTGCCCGCCTGCGCCGGTGCGCGTCATCGACGAGGGCGGCGGCTTGCAGTGCGTCGGCTGCGGCGCCGTGCCGTCGCTCCGCGACGACGGCCCGGCCCTCGACCGACTCGTGCGAGCGCCGGGCCCGCTCCAGAGCGCCGGCGGCCCACTGCGCCGCCGAGGCGGGGCGGTCCGACCCGTCGTCAGGCGGGGGCTGCTCGCCGGCCACCTCAGCGACCTGGGCCAGCACTCGACCCAGCCGCTGGTCGATCTCGTCGAGCGCCCGGGAGGCGTCCTGGCGGCGCGCGACCAGCCAACGCTCGACGTCGGCGAAGCGCGAGGTGTCGAACAGGCTCTCCAGCAGGTCGCGGCGCCGCTCGGCGTCGGCCCGAAGGAACTCGGCGAACTGGCCCTGCGGCAGCAGCACCACCTGGCAGAACTGGGACAGCGTGAGGCCTAGCAGCCGACCGATCAGCTGACCCGCCTCGTCGAGCCGGGTGGAGAGCGGGCACCAGCCCTGCGCCCCGCGCTCCTCGAGCAGGATCTTGGCAGGCTCGGTCGTGACCCCGTCGCCGCGGCGCTTGGGTCGGTCCCATGCGGGGGAGCGGGTGATCCGGATGCGCCGCCCGCGGATGGTGGCTTCCAGCACGACCTCCGGCCGGGCCGTCGTCGCGGCGTGGTCGCTGCGCAGGCTCCTGGCCTGCGCGCGGGCGCCGGGGACCTGGCCGAACAGCGCGAAGCACACTCCGTCGAGCACGCTGGTCTTGCCGGCACCCGTCGGGCCGGTGAAGAGGAAGAGTCCCGCGGCGGACAGGGCGTCGAAGTCGACGCGCTCGGTGCCGGCGAAGGGTCCGAACGCGGTGACGCTGAGGGTGTGCAGCCGCATCAGACCGTCGCCTCGGCTCGCCGGACCTGCTCGAGCGCCTCACCGAGCAGGGTCGTCTCGGCGGGCTCGACCTCACCGCGGACATGTCCCACGAAGTCGGTTGCGATCTGCTGGTCGGTGCGTCCGCGCACCCGCTCGGCATAGGACCGCTCCGCTTCGGATCTCGCGCCGACCGGTGCGAAGCCGAGCACCAGGACATGGGGGAACCGGGCGCGCAGCCGTTGCATCGGCTCTCGCGGGCGCACCGGGTCGGTGAGGGTGATCTGCAGGTAGTGCCCGGTGTGCCCGGCCCAGCGGGCACCGGTCAGCAGGTCGTCGAGCGTCCCGGTCAGCCGGGCCAGCGGCCGGGGGACCGGGGTGGGCAGCGACTCCACGGTCGGGGGACGCCCCGGGCGGTCGTCGAGATCGACGAGCAGGACAGCCTTCCGGTGGTGGTCCTCGGAGAAGGAGTAGGCGAGCGGAGAGCCGCTGTAGCGGACCGTGTCGGACAACCGCTGCGGACCGTGCAGGTGACCGAGCGCGGCGTAGTCGACGCCGTCGAACGTCGCCAGGGGGACCGAGGCCACCCCGCCGACGCTGATGTCGCGCTCGCTCTCGGACGGCTGCCCGCCGGTCACGAAGGCGTGCGAGAGGACCACCGAGCGAGCTCCGGGTCGACTGCTCAGGTCGGTGCGCACCCGGCGCATGGCGGCGGCCGTGACGGCGGCATGACTGCGCTCGTGGCACCCGAGCTCGCCGCGGACGGCGTCGGGCTCGAGGTAGGGCAGGGCGTAGACCGCGACCTCGCCCGCGCCGTCGGGCAGGAGGACGCGCCGGTGGGCTGCGCCGGGGTCGGTGCGCAGGTGGATGCCGGCGTGGTCCATGAGCCCCGAGCCGAAGCCGAGGCGCCCGGCGGAGTCGTGGTTGCCGCTGATCAGCACGACCGGGGCGCCGGTGCCGGCGAGCCGTCGCAGCGCGTCGTCGAACAGGGTGACCGCGTCAACGGAGGGCAGCGCCCGGTCATAGACGTCACCGGCCACGAGGACCGCGTCGACCTGCTCCTGCGCGACGGTCTCGACCAGGAAGTCGACGAACCCTGCCTGGGCGCCCAGCAGGTCCTCTCGGTGGAACGACCGGCCCAGATGCCAGTCGGACGTGTGCAGGAGGCGCATACCCAGGACGGTAGGACGGGGCCTGGACACAACCTGTGATGACGCGCCGGGCCAGGCTGCCGGGCACGTTTCCCGGGTCGCCGAGCGGGCGCCCAACGGGCCCCGAACGGGCGTGGACCGGGCGTGGAACGGGTGGCGCGGCGTACCCCGGTGTGCGAAGTTGTGCCAACCGGGCTGTGGACGACCTGGTTGTGGCGCGACCGGGGGGGAAGGAGGCAGCGATGGGCCAGGACGTCGCGGCCACCAAGTTCACCCGCGAGGACCGGCAGCGGTACCGCCAGAAGGTGCGCCGTTGCCTGGACGTGTTCGCGCGGATGCTCGCCGAGTCC
>JAVEDG010000266.1 GCA_030841245.1 Actinomycetota bacterium | reverse complement strand
ACGCGAAGGACCCCATCACGATCAGGAAGAGGTAGATGTTCGCAACGAAATGGCCACCGAGCTTGTCCGCTGCCAGATCGGTCCAGAGCTTGATCCCGTTGGTGTTGGCCTTCTCGATAGCCACCTTCTTGCCGTTGCCCGCGATCATCATCCAGGACACGAAGGTGTATAAGAGGACAAGTCCGACCACGGCGATGATGGTCGCCCGCGGCACGATGTGCTTGGGGTTGCGCGACTCTTCGCCGTAGACCGCGGTGGTCTCGAAACCGACCCAGGACCAGAAGGCGAAGAACAGCCCGATGGCCGCGCTGCCGGCCGCGACCGCCTTGCCGTCGATGACGGCGCCGATGCTGCCCCCGCCCGCGTCGAGGGACTTGAACGCGTTGACCGGGTTGATCGCCTCGGTCACCAGCCCGTCCGGGCCGCCGCCGCTGAAGAGCACGGACAGTGCGAGAGCGCCGAGCAGAATGATCTCCGCGATGAGTGTCACCCCGAGGATGGTGGCGGCGATGCTGATGTCGAAATAGCCGAAGATGCCGATCACGGCGATGCCAATGATCGCGAGGATCAGCCAGTTGACGTCCCATCCGAACCAGTCGCTGAGCGCGGTGTTGCTGAAGTAGGCGAAGATGCCGATCAGCGAGCCCTCGAACACGACGTAGGCCATGGTCGCCATCGCGCCACTGACCATGCCCCAGACCTGGCCGAGGCCCTGTGTGATGAAGCCGTAGAACGCGCCGGCCGTCGTGATGTAGCGCGCCATCTCGACGAAGCCGATGGCGAACAGCGTGAGCACGACGGTGGCGACGAGGAAGCCGGCCGGAGCGCCGATGCCGTTGCCGTAGCCCACCGCCAGGGGCGTGTTGCCGGTCATGGCAGTGATCGGGGCCGCGTTCGCGACCGCGATGAACAGGACACCGAACAACCCGATGGCGCCGGGCTTGAGCGCGTGGGTCGACCCCGACCGGGGGACCGGAGCGTTCTCGAAGGTGTCCTTGTCGAGGTTGTCTGTGGCCACCGGGCTTGCCCTTCCATCAGAGGGACGCTGCGTTGCCGGACTCCCCCCGTGGAGCGGCTGCGAACTCGCCCACACCGAACCAAATCGTCCGTTGTGGTCGCGCTCCCAGCACCCAGCTCCGAGCGGTCCGGAGACCGCCGGCCGTGACCTGGGCCACACTCCGGACGCATCGTGCCAGCGCACAACGTCGGAGACAAGCGGTTCCGCCAAATCGTCACCAGCGTGTCGGACCCCGCGTGCCGGTGGTTGACCGGCCGGATCGAGCAGTGCTACAAACCAAAGAGCAAACCAAAGACTGAATTGGTATGCGGCTACGGTCTGCCGGCTGGAAGGGAGCTGGGGGTGTTCGACTACGGCGAGTTCTCCTTCGAGTCCAAGGACGAGATGCTGGCCAAGTCGCGGGAGTTCTGGAACCCGGGCAAGACCGACTTCTGGGTCGAGGCCGGCGTACCGCTGGTCATCGACCGCCGCGAGGACTATTACATCTACGACATGTCGGGCAAGCGACTGCTCGACGTGCACCTCAACGGCGGCACCTACAACCTCGGCCACCGCAACCCCGAGGTGGTGTCCGCGGTCACCGCGGCGATGGCGCACTTCGACATCGGCAACCACCACTTCCCGTCGCTGGCGCGCACCGCACTCGCCGAGGCGCTGGTCACCACGGCGCCGGAAGGCATCACCAAGGTCGTCTACGGCAGCGGCGGGGGAGAGGCCATCGACATCGCGCTGAAGACCGCGCGACACGCGACGAAGCGTCGCAAGATCGTCTCGATCGTCAAGGCCTATCACGGACACACCGGACTGGCGGTCGGCACCGGCGACGACCGGTTCAGCAAGCTCTTCCTGTCGGACCGGCCGGACGAGTTCCCCCATGTGCCGTTCAACGACCTGACGGCGATGGAGGAGGCGCTGCGCGGGCGCGACGTCGCAGCCGTGATCATGGAGACGATCCCCGCGACGTACGGCTTCCCGCTGCCCGACCCGGGTTACCTCGAGTCGGTCAAGGCGCTGTGCGAGCGCTATGGCTCGCTCTACATCGCCGACGAGGTCCAGACGGGCCTGATGCGCACCGGCGAGCTGTGGGCCATCACCAAGCACGGCATCGCGCCGGACATCCTGGTGACCGGCAAGGGCATCTCCGGTGGGATGTACCCCATCTCCGCCGTCCTGCTGACCGAGCGGACCGCGGGCTGGCTCACCGAGGACGGTTTCGGCCACATCTCGACCTTCGGCGGCGCCGAGCTCGGCTGTATCGCGGGGCTCAAGTCGCTCGAGATCTGCAACCGGCCCGAGACGCGCTCGATGGTGCACTACATCAGCGACCGGATCGGGCGCGGCCTGCGGGCGATTCGCGCCGACTACCCCGACTGGTTCGTCGGCATCCGCCAGAACGGCGTCGTCATGGGTCTGGAGTTCGCCCACCCACAGGGCGCCAAGTTCGTGATGCGCCACCTCTACGACAACGGCGTCTGGGCCATCTTCTCCACGCTCGACCCCCGCGTGCTGCAGTACAAGCCGGGGATCCTGCTGCGGCCCGAGCTCTGCGAGGAGCTCCTCGACCGCACCGAGGTGGCCATCGGCAAGGCCTGGGCCGAGGTCCGTCGGTCGGGTCGGCCGCGTGAGCAGGTGCCGGCATGAGTGGGGACGTGCCGTGATCGAGACCGTCGTCGAGGCGGCCGGCGTCCCTCGCGCCCGCCAGATGCTCGAGCGCGCCGTGTGGGCGTCCCGGGCCTACGCGCGCTATGACCGCGCGACCGTGCGCCGCATCGTCGACGAGGTGGCTCGGGTCGCGGAGGCCAAGGCCGAGGAGTACGCCGAGTGGGCGGTGCGCGAGACCGGCTTCGGCGTCGTCGAGCACAAGGTGGTGAAGAACCGGCTTTGCTCGCGCGGCATCGTCGACACCTACCGCGACGAGGACCTGGTGACCCCGCGCGTTGACGAGCCGCGGCGAATGGTCGCCGTGCCGCGTCCGGCCGGCGTCGTGCTGGCGCTCACGCCCTCGACAAACCCGGTTTCGACGGTCTACTTCAAGGTGCTGCTCGCGCTGATGAGTCGTAACGCGGTCGTGGTGAGCCCGCACCCGATCGCGCGCGAGTGCTGCGCCGATGCGGCACAGGCGCTCGGGGCGGCCGCCGTCGCAGCGGGCGCACCGGACGGCATCGTGCAGGTCGTCGAGGAACCCTCGGTGCCACTGGTGACCGCCCTGATGAACGACGAGCGCACCGACGTCATCCTCGCCACCGGCGGGGTCGCCATGGTGCGTGCGGCGTACTGCTCCGGGAACCCGGCGATCGGTGTTGGACCCGGCAACGTTCCCGTCCTCGTCGATGCCACGGCGGACCTCGGGCGCACCGCGGAGCGGCTGGTCGACAGCAAGGCGTTCGACAACTCGGTGTTGTGCACCAACGAGAGCGTGCTGGTGGTCGAGGACGCGGTGGCCGACCGGTTGCTGCGCGAGATGGCCCGCCGGGGCGCCTACCTGTGCGACGACGGGGAACGCGACCGGCTGCGCGAGACGGTGTTCCCGGCGGGGCGCTTCGACACCTCGCTGGTCGGTCGTGCCGCGACCGACATCGCCGAGCGCGCGGGCATCCGGGTGCCTCCTCGCACCCGGATCCTGCTGGCGCCGTTCGACCTCGTTGTCGACGAGGAGCCGCTCGCTCACGAGAAGCTCTGCCCCGTCCTTGGTGTCGTGCGGGTGTCCAGTGCCGCTCGTGGGATCCGTACGGCGTCCGCGGTGCTGCGCATCGGCGGAGCCGGGCACTCGGCGGTGGTGCACAGCAGCGATCCCGGGACGGTGATGGCGTACGCCGCAGCGGTCCCGGTCCTGCGGGTCACGGTGAACGAAGGCGGCAGCACCGGCAGCGCGGGCTTCGGAACCCACCTGGCGCCTTCGATGACGATCGGGACCGGCTTCGTCGGGCGCAGCTCGCTCGGCGAGAACCTGCAGCCCCGGCACCTCGTCAACTGGACCCGCATCGCCTACTCCGACGACCCAGCGACGGTCATGCCGGCCTTCGACGGCCGCGTCCCCTGGGCCGCGCCGGAGACCGCCGTGCCGCCGTACCCCGAGCCGAGCAACGCCTCCGGGGCGCCGGTGAGCGCGTTGCGCCCCGCTGAGCCGGAGGACGCCTCAGCACTGCGCGAGGAGATCCGCCGGATGATCATCGAAGAGCTGACCACGATCGTGCGGGGCTGAGCCATGGCCGAACTGAGGTCGTTCATCTTCCTCGACCAGCTGCAGCCGCAGACCATGTGCTACCTCGGCAGCTGGATCCGTGGCAGCCTGCCGCGCTCGCACATGGCCGCCCAGGTGATCGAGGTCGCACCGGGCCTGGACATCGAGCCACTGACCGACGTCGCCCTCAAGCACACCGACGTGCAGGCCGGCATCCTCGTGGTCGAGCGG
>JAVEDG010000254.1 GCA_030841245.1 Actinomycetota bacterium | reverse complement strand
GCCACCGTCGGAGTCGTCGCGGCTGGTCCGCCAGGGGATCGAGTGGGTGATCCTGGTCGGCGTCGCCGTCGGCATCGCCCTGTTGGTCAAGGCGTTCGTCGTCCAGGCGTTCTACATCCCGTCGGGCTCCATGGAGAACACCCTGCAGGTCAACGACCGGGTGCTGGTCAACAAGCTGACCGACAAACCGGACGAGATCCACCGCGGCGACATCGTCGTGTTCAAGGACCCGGGAGGCTGGCTCACCCCGAGCGAGCAGTCCAGTAGCAGCGGGATCGGCGGTGCCATCCGCAAGGCGCTCGTCTTCGTCGGGCTGGCCCCCGCCAGCGGCGAGGAGGACCTGATCAAGCGGGTCATCGGCGTGGGCGGGGACCACGTCAGGGGCGTGAACGGGCACCTGTTCGTCAACGGGGTCGAGCTCGACGAGACCTACCTCTACCCCGGCGACAAGTCCACCGAGACCAACTTCGACGTGGTCGTCCCCAAGGACACCATCTGGGTGATGGGCGACCACCGGTCGGTGTCGGAAGACTCGCGGGCGCACATGAACCAGCCGGGGTCCAGCGGCTTCGTGCCGGTCAGCGACGTGATCGGGCGGGCGTTCGTGATCGTCTGGCCCGCCGGCCGGGCACAGGTGCTCCACAAGCCGGCCACCTTCGACAACCCCCAGCTGTCCGGGTCGGTCCCCTGACCCGTCGTAGGCTCGCGGCATGAACCACCCCGGCGCCGCGCTCAACCGGCGGCTGCCCCGTTTCGTCGTACGCCGTGAGGGCGGCCTCTACGCGTACGAGCAGGCCCTGGCCCGGGCCGGGCTGAGCCCGGTAGCCGGGGCCGACGAGGCCGGCCGCGGCGCCTGCGCCGGCCCGCTCGTGGTGGCCGCGGTGGTGCTCCCGCAAGGGCGCCGCGGGGTCGTGCCGGAGCTGGCCGACTCGAAGCTGCTCCGCCCGGCGGTCCGGGAGCGGGTGTACGCCGAGGTGCTGGCCAGAGCGGTGACCTGGTCGGCCGTCGTGATCGAGCCCGGCGACGTCGACCGGATCGGGCTGCACGTGTGCAACGTCGCGGGGATGCGCCGGGCGCTGTGCCGGCTCTCGGTCACCCCGTCGTACGTGCTCACCGACGGCTTCCCGGTGACCGGGCTGCCCGCGCCCGGCCTCGCGGTGTGGAAGGGCGACCGGGTGGCCGCCTCGATCGCGGCCGCCTCGGTGGTCGCCAAGGTCACCCGGGACCGGATCATGGCCGGGCTGCACGAGCGCTACCCGGCGTACCAGTTCGATGAGCACAAGGGCTACGTCACGCCGACGCACAACGCCGCGCTCGACACACACGGCCCCTGCCCGGTCCACCGCTTCTCCTACGTCAACGTGGCGCGGCGGGCGCCCGGGGACCATCGGGTCCCGACCCGTACCCTCGTCCGGGTCGAACGCGGTGACGCCGACGGGGTGGACGAGATCGACGAGGTGCTGGTCGAGGAGCTGGCGAACGCATGACCCCCGCGCGTGGCCGCGTCAGGTGGATCAGTCGAGGAGGAGGTCGCGGAACCGATGAGTGCCGAGGATCTCGAGAAGTACGAGACCGACATGGAGCTGCAGCTCTACCGGGAGTACCGCGACGTGGTCGGTCTGTTCAGCCACGTCGTCGAGACCGAGCGTCGGTTCTACCTGACCAATGCGGTGGACCTGCAGGTGCGTACCACCGAGAGCGGTGAGACCTTCTTCGAGGTAACCATGTCCGACGCCTGGGTCTGGGACATGTACCGCCCGGCGCGGTTCGTCAAGAACGTGCGGGTCGTGACCTTCAAGGACGTCAATGTCGAGGAGCTCGCGAAGTCCGACATAGAGCTGCCCAAGGACAGCGGCTTCTGACCGATCCGGGCCGCGGAACTGCGCCTGGTACGCCGATCGAAGGGATGCCCGTGGACGACGGGGGACTGGCACAGCAGACCCGCTTCTGGGTGATGCAGAAGTTCACCGTGATGGTGAACCGCTACACGATCCGCACGGTCGGACCGGGCGACGCTGTCGGCGACGAGGTGTGCTTCGTGGAGCAGAAGCGGATGGCGTTCAAGGAGCAGGTGACGTTCGTGCGCGACGGCTCGCCGTTCTTCCGGTTCAAGGCGCGCTCGGTGATGGACCTCGGCGCGACGTACGACGTGACCGCGGCGGACGGCACGACGATCGGGCTGTTCCGCAAGGACTTCGGCAAGTCGCTGCTGCGCTCGACGTGGCACCTCCAGCAACCCGGGCTGCCCGAGGTCACCGGACAGGAGCGGAGCATGACGGTGGCCATCCTGCGCCGTGTGCAGGACACCATCCCGCTGCCGTTCCACTTCGACTTCGTCTCGGCCGAGGGGCATCCGATCATGTCGGTCACCCGCACGTTCGGGCTGCGCGACAAGTATCTGCTCGAGATCCAGGCCGAGGCGCTGGACCGGCGGCTGGCCATGGCCATGGCGGTCGGCCTGGACGCCCTGCAGGGTCGCTGAGGGATCACCGCCTCCGGCACTAGATCGGCGGCGCCGCCGCCGGTCCACAACCGCGTGCTGGACCGGCGGCGTCCACAACCGCGCCCGAGGCGGGCCGGCCCGCCCGGTCGGCCCGACAGGCTGGTCGCGGAGGTGGTGCGGGTGCGAGCGAAGG
>JAVEDG010000235.1 GCA_030841245.1 Actinomycetota bacterium | reverse complement strand
CCTCGAGGTCGTCGCGGTGGTCCGGGTCGGTGACGCCGTCGGCGGTCGGGATGGCCCAGCCGTTGTGGCCGTCGTACCACTCATCCCACCAACCGTCGAGCACCGACAAGTTGAGGCAGCCGTTGAGGGCCGCCTTCATCCCCGACGTGCCGCACGCCTCGAGCGGACGCAGCGGGTTGTTCAACCAGACGTCGCAGCCCGGGTAGAGCGTCTGAGCCATCGCGATGTCGTAGTTGGGCAGGAACGCGATCCGGTGACGAACCCGTGGGTCGTCGGTGAAGCGCACCAGCTCCTGGATCAGCTTCTTGCCGCCGTCGTCGGCAGGGTGCGCCTTGCCGGCGATCACCAGCTGCACCGGCCGGTCGGGGTGCAGCAGCAGCGAACGCAGCCGGTCGGGGTCGCGCAGCATGAGGGTGAGTCGCTTGTACGACGGGACGCGGCGCGCGAACCCGATCGTCAGCACCTCCGGGTCGAGCACCTTGTCGACCCAGCCGAGCTCGGCGTCGCTGGCGCCCCGCTGCAGCCAGGACCTCCGCAGCCGCGCCCGCGCATCGACGACCAGCCGGGCCCGCAGCACCCGGCGCACGTCCCAGATGCGACGGGGGGACACGTGCTCGACGCCCTCCCAGCCGCGCGCCTCCTCGACCAGCTGCGGGCCGACCTCGCTCGCCGCGAGCACGAAGACCTCGGGGGCCACCCAGGTCGGGGCGTGCACGCCATTGGTCACCGATGTGATCGGCACCTCGGGCGCGTCGAAGCCCGGCCAGAGCTGGCCGAACATCTCCCGGCTGACCTTCCCGTGCAGCAACGAGACACCGTTGGCGCGCTGCGCTAGTCGCAGCCCCATGACGGCCATGTTGAACACGGTCGGGTCGCCGCCCTCGTAGTCCTCGGCACCCAGCGCCAGCACCCGCTCCACCGGGACGCCCGGGCAGGCGTTGTCGCCGCCGAAGTGCTGCTCGATCAGCTCGCGGCCGAACCTGTCGATGCCGGCGGGAACGGGGGTGTGCGTCGTGAAGACGGTGGCCGAGCGGGCTGCCTCGATGGCCTCGTCGAAGGAGAGCCCGGACTCCTCGGTCAGCTCGCGGATCCGTTCGATGCCGAGGAACCCGGCATGTCCCTCGTTGGTGTGGAAGACCTCCGGCGCCGGTGCTCCGGTCAGCCGGGAGTAGGCGCGCAGGGCTCGCACTCCCCCTATGCCGAGCAGCATCTCCTGCAGCAACCGATGCTCGCTGCCGCCGCCGTAGAGCCGGTCGGTGACGTCGCGCTCCTCGGGCCCGTTGTCCTCGACGTCGGAGTCGAGCAGCAGCAGCGGGACCCGCCCGACCTGCGCACGCCAGACCTGGGCCACGAGCCCGCGCGCGCCCGGCAGGCCGACGCGCACCTTCAGCACGGTGCCGTCCTGCTCGCGCAGCAGCGAGATCGGCAGACCGTCGGGGTCCAGCACCGGGTAGCGCTCGACCTGCCAGCCCTCGGCGGTGAGCGACTGCGCGAAGTAGCCGGACCGGTAGAGCAGCCCGACCCCGATGATGGGGACACCGAGGTCCGACGCTGCCTTGAGGTGGTCGCCGGCCAGGATCCCGAGGCCACCGGAGTACTGCGGCAGCACCGCTGTGATGCCGAACTCCGGCGAGAAGTAGGCGATCGAGCTCGGGCCGTCGAGGCCCGCTCCCTGGTACCAGCGGTCGCCACTGACGTAGTGCTCGAGGTCCGCAGCAGCGGCCCGCACCCGGTCCACCAGCTCGGCGTCGACGGCCAGCTCGCCGAGCCGGTCCGGCCGCAGCGCGCCGAGCAGCCGCACCGGGTCGTGACCGCTGCGCTCCCACAGGCCGGGGTCGAGGCTGCGGAAGAGCGCCTGCGACGGCTCGTGCCACGACCAGCGCAGGTTGAACGCCAGGTCGCCCAGCGGGGCGAGCTCGGACGGCAGGACGGTGCGGACGGTGAACCGACGGATGGCCTTCACCCGCAAGACACTAGCGACGCCGGACCGGCCCGCAGGCCCGGTGTGCACCACTTTTCCCGACATCGGTCCGGCGCTGGCAAGCCGCGCGTGTGCAGGCCCGGGCCTGGTGGGTAGGTTCGATGCGATGACTGGACGGATCCCGATCCTCGACGTGGCGCCGGCCGAAGGTTGCGGGCGATGGCCCGCGAAGGCTGTCGTCGGCGAGACCTTCGCCGTCACGGCGACCGTGTTCCGGGAGGGCCATGACGCGGTCAGCGCGAACGTGGTGCTGCGCGACGCGCAGGGCCGCAAAGGCCCGTGGACCCCGATGCGCCAGCTGGAGGCCGGCACCGACCGGTGGGGCGCGGACGTCACCCCGACCAGCCAGGGCCGCTGGACGTTCTGCGTCGAGGCCTGGAGCGACCCGGTCGCGACCTGGCGGCACGCTGCGCACGTCAAGATCGAGGCCGGCGTCGACGTCGACCTGATGCTCGAGGAGGGCGCCGTCCTGCTCGAGCGGGCGGCCCGGTCCACCCGGCCGGCGCCGGGCCGGCGCGCTCTGCTCGACGCAGCCCGTGCCTTGCGTGACGAGTCGCGCCCGCTCGAGGTCCGGTTGGCGGCCGCCGAGTCGCAGGAGGTCGAGTCGACCCTGCGCGCGCACCCGTTGCGCGACTTCGTCACGGCCAGCGAGCGCCTCCCGCTCTGGGTCGACCGCGAGCGGGCGCTCTACAGCTCGTGGTACGAGTTCTTCCCCCGCTCGGAGGGGGCCGTCGTCGACGAGGCGACCGGCGCCGTCCGCTCCGGCACCTTCCGCACCGCGACCGCCCGGCTCCGTGAGGTGGCGGACATGGGGTTCGACGTCGTCTACCTGCCACCGATCCATCCGATCGGCCGGGTCAACCGCAAGGGCCCGAACAACACCCTGACGCCGGGGCCTGACGACCCGGGCTCGCCCTGGGCGATCGGCAGCGAGGACGGCGGCCACGACGCGGTGCACCCCGACCTCGGGACCATTGAGGACTTCGACGCGTTCGTGGCGCAGGCCCGCGAGCACGGGCTGGAGGTCGCGCTCGACCTCGCGTTGCAGTGCGCCCCGGACCACCCGTGGGTCAAGGAGCACCCCGAGTGGTTCACCGTGCTCGCCGACGGCACGATCGCGTACGCCGAGAACCCGCCGAAGAAGTACCAGGACATCTACCCGATGAACTTCGACCGGGACCCGGCCGGCGTCTACGCGGAGGTGCTGCGCGTCGTAAGGCACTGGATGGACCACGGGGTCCGCATCTTCCGCGTCGACAACCCGCACACCAAGCCGGTCAGCTTCTGGGCCTGGCTGCTCGACGAGGTGCGCTCGACCGACCCCGACGTGCTGTTCCTGTCGGAGGCGTTCACCCGTCCGGCGATGATGCAGACCCTGGCCAGGGTCGGGTTCCACCAGTCCTACACCTACTTCACCTGGCGCACCGAGAAGTGGGAGCTGGAGGCGTACCTCACCGAGCTGTCCCAGCAGACGGCGCACTTCCTGCGCCCGAACTTCTTCGTCAACACGCCGGACATCCTGCATGCGTTCCTGCAGTACGGCGGCCCGCCGGCGTTCAAGATCAGAGCGGTGCTCGCTGCCACCATGTCGCCGTCCTGGGGTGTCTACTCCGGCTTCGAGCTCTTCGAGCACGTCGCCGTCCGGCCCGGCAGCGAGGAGTACCTCGACTCGGAGAAGTACCAGATCCGGCCCCGGGACTGGGCTCAGGCCGAGGCCACCGGGCGCTCGCTCGCGCCGTACCTGACCAAGCTCAACACCGTGCGCCGGCACCACCCGGCGCTGCAGAGGCTGCGCAACCTGCACTTCCACACCACCGACAGCGAGCAGATCATGTGCTACTCCAAGTCCGAGCCGACCGGAGGGTCCTCGGACACGGTCATCGTCGTGGTCAACCTCGACCCGCACGCGGCCCGGGAGACCACCGTCCACCTCGACCTGCCGGGCCTGGGCCTCGACTGGAGCGACAGCCTTGCCGTGCACGACGAGATCAGCGGGGAGACGTACGTCTGGGGGGAGCACAACTACGTGCGCCTCGACCCGTTCTACGAACCCGCCCACGTCTTCACGGTCCGGAGGACCACACCTTGACTCAGCCCGTGAACCAGCCCATGGTCCACGCTCCCCTCGACCGGCCGTCCGATCGCCCCACCGGGGCCATCGACAACTTCGCCGAGCTGCCGGAGGAGCAGCGCGACCCGTTCTGGTACAAGCGGGCCGTCTTCTACGAGGTGCTCGTCCGCTCCTTCATGGACAGCAACGGCGACGGCACCGGTGACCTGCCGGGGCTGACCGAGAAGCTCGACTACCTCAAGTGGCTGGGGGTCGACTGCATCTGGCTGCCGCCGTTCTTCAGGTCGCCGCTGCGCGACGGAGGCTACGACGTCAGCGACTACAACGACGTGCTGCCGGAGTTCGGCACGCTCGGCGACTTCGTCGAGTTCGTCGACGCCGCTCACGAGCGTGGCCTCCGCGTGATCATCGACTTCGTGATGAACCACACGTCCGACCAGCACGCGTGGTTCCAGTCCTCGCGCACCGACCCGGACGGCCCGTTCGGCGACTTCTACGTCTGGGCGGACACCGACGAGTCCTACGCGGACGCGCGGGTCATCTTCGTCGACACAGAGACCTCGAACTGGACGTTCGACCCGGTGCGCAAGCAGTACTTCTGGCACCGCTTCTTCAGCCACCAGCCGGACCTCAACTTCGAGAACCCCCGGGTGCAGGAGGC
>JAVEDG010000217.1 GCA_030841245.1 Actinomycetota bacterium | reverse complement strand
CGAACCTGCTCGACCCGCTGCACCACCAGCTGGGCGATCCGGTCGCCACGTCGCAGCAGCACGGCCTCGGCCCGGTCGGTGTTGAGCAGCGTGCAGCGGATCTCGCCGCGGTAACCGGCGTCGACGGTGCCGGGCGCGTTGACCAGGGTCACACCGGACCTCGCGGCAAGCCCCGACCGCGGGTGCACGAACGCGGCGTACCCGAGCGGCAGCGCGATGGCGACCCCCGTGCCCACCGTGGCGCGCTGCCCGGGCTGCAGCTCGACGTCGGTCGTCGTCACCAGGTCGGCGCCGGCGTCGCCCGGGTGTGCGTACGACGGGAGCGGCACGTCGGGGTCGAGCCGTCGGATGAGCACGTCGACGTCTTCCGGTCCGACCGTCACGTCGCCCGACCTTATCGGGGTCACGGCCGGGGTCACTCGAACACGGCGCGTTCGACCAGCGAGATGGGCAGCTGGCCGGACCCCGCGGCACGGTCGTGGAAGTCGCACAGGGAGCCACGTGCCTCGTCGAGCCAGCGCTGGCGCATCCGGGCGATCTCGAGCGCACCGGTCAGGTACGACGAGGCCTGGGTCGGCCAGGCGCAGTAGCGCAGGACCTCGGCCCGCGCCGTCTCCGGCGACTGGCCCACCTTGCCCGAGATGAACTCCGTCGCCTCGTCGACGGTCATCTCGCCGAGGTGCAGCGAGGTGTCCACGACGACCCTGGCCGCCCGGAAGATCCTGGCCTGCCGCTGCGCCAGCTCCTGCTCAGGCGTCCGGTAGAAGCCCTGCTCTCGGAGCAGGTCCTCGGTGTAGAGGCCCCAGCCCTCGACGAAGTAGCTCGAGGCCAGGATCGAGCGCAACGGCCGGGCTCCCCCGCCGCGGGTGTTGGCGGCCAGCCAGGCGAAGTGCCAGTGGTGGCCCGGATAGGCCTCGTGCACCGCCACCGGCCAGGCGATGTGGCGGTTGTTGCCGGCCAGGCGCTCGTCCACCTCTTCGGCCGAGGCGCCGTCCGGCGGGTAAGGGACGAAGAAGTAACCGGTGTTGGCGGCCGAGCGGGCGAACGGCGGCGGCTGGATGCAGTGGGCCACGGCGATCATCGACCGGGTGAACGGTGCCGCGGGCAGCACCTGGCAGGTCTCGTCCGGCATCGAGACCAGCTGGTGCTCGACGCAGAAGGCTCGGGCGGCCGCGGTGGCCTCCCGGTAGAGCTCGAGCATCTCCTCGGGCGTAGCGGGGTGGTCGGCGTTGAGCTCGTCGAGCACCTTGCGCCAGTCGTCGTGACCGCGCAGATCACGCGCCCGGCGGCTCATGTCTACCGACAGCTCGTCGTACTCCGCCTGCCCGCGCTCACGCAGCTCGCGCGCGCCGTAGCCGAGCCCCTCCGCGCCACGCAGCAGCGCGTCGTAGCGGGCCTCGCCGATCGCCCAGTCGCCGGTGGCCCGCTCCGCGAGACCGGTCAGGTGGGCGGCGAACTCGTCGAAGGCGCGCGCCGCGATCTCACCGGCCGCCGCGACCTCGCCGCGACCGGCCTCGTCGCCGATCTCGCCCGCGACCGACCTGGCATAGGCCGCACCTGCGCTCACCATCCCGATGCCTCGGCGCAGCAGGGCCGGGTGTGCCAGGTCCGGGTCCAGGTTGGTCCGGCCGGCCGCGAGCAGCTCGGGAGTCGCACGCAGCCGTGCCGCAACCGCCTGCGCGACCTCCGGCTCGGGGCGCAGCCGGTTGAGCAGCAGGGTGAAGACGCCGCTGAGCGCCGGGGAGGCGTAGAGGTCGGGGCTGCGCCGCCAGTCGGCCCAGTCGCGCAGCACGGCCCGGCCGCGCAGCACCATCAGGGCCAGGTCCCGGTCGAGGCGCTCCTCGGGACGCAGGTCCGTGTCGCCGAGCGAGCCGAGCCGGTCGCTCCACGCGTCGTCTGCGCGCTCGCGTGCGGCCACGGCGCCGGCCGACATGTCGGGCAGCAGCTCGTCGTACTCCGTGAGGCCGAGTGCACTGGCGAAGCCCGGGTCACCGGTGAAGTAGTGCTCGGCGAGCTCGACGGCCAGCCGGTCGAACGGGCGCTCGGAGGTAGGGATAGGCATGCGGCGCACCGTACCCGCGGTCCCCGTTTCGCACCGTGCCAGGCTGACCGTCGTGGGGACCTACGACGAGCGGTTGTGGCCGCCTTGGTGGCTGTGGGTCGTGGGATGGCTCTGGGTGCTCTCCCTCGGGCTCGCGGTGCTGGTCGCACTCGGCCCGGTCTGGGCGCTCGCCGTCGTGCTCGTCGGCGGCGGCCTGTTCAGCTGGGGCTTGGTGACCTCAGCGGCACCGGTCCGGGTCGTCGGCTCCACGCTGGTCGCCGGGCCGGCGAGCATCCCCGTCGACCTGCTGGGCCGGGCGGTCGCGATCGACGGCGAGGCGGCCCGGCGGGTGCGCGGCCCGGACGCGGACCCGGCTGCGTACCACCTGATCCGGGGCTGGGTACCCGGTGCGGTCACGCTCGCCGTCCGCGACGACGCCGACCGCACCCCCTACTGGTACGTCGCGACGCGGCGACCCCACGAGCTTGCTGCGGCGATCGAGGGCGCCCGGTCGCGCCGTCAGTCCTGAGGCCGGCGCCCGGCTCGGCGGCGCAGGTCGGCCCGGACGTCGTCGCCGAGCCGGCGAGTCTCGCGGTGGTTGACGACACTGCCCGCGACCGCGCCGCTCATCAGCGGTCCCAGGGTCGTGAGGTTGGTGGCGGCTCGTCGCATCAGCCGGCGCCGCAGCGCGCTGCGCGCCACCGAGGCGGCGGCCAGACCGGTCCGCACCGGGTTGCTCGGGTCGACACCGCGCCGGTTGGTCCACGACACGACGTACGCCGAGGCGCGCTGGCTGCGCGAGCCCGGCGGCACCTGCCCGTAGACCTCGTGCAGCTCGGCGATCAGCTTGACCTCGATTGCTCCCACGAGCAGGGTCTCGGCAGCGATCTGGGCCGGTGCCGTGAGCAGCGTCGGCGGGGCGGCGAACTCGACCGCGGCGAGCGCACCACCGCCGGCACCGACAGCTGCCGTCGCCTTGGCTGCGCCGGAGATCAACGCCTGCGCCAGGTCGTCCCCCTCGAGGCCGCGGTGGTGGGAACGCAACGTGTCCAGGTCCCGGACCGGGACCCGCGGCACGATGTCGAGGAACAGCTCCGTGAGCCATCGGCCGCCGAGGACAGAGGCGCGACCGGCCCGTCGCCCCGAGACCGCCAGCGCCTTGATGAGCCCGCCGAGCGCCCGGGTGTCGGGGCGACCCGCGCCACCGGGTTCTGTCAGACGTGCGACGAGGGCCCCGACCCGGTCCGCCGGTGCCGGGTCCTGATCGGGGCCTTCGGTCGTCTCGGCTCCGGACGGCACGCGCCGCTCCTCTGGTTCAGACATTTCGTCAGCCTGCCCCGGGCTGAGCGTCCCAGTCCTGAAGGATCATGCAGCCCGCGGGTCAGGCCGCGCAGTCCTTGCAGATCAGCTTGGATCCCTTCTGCTTGGCGAGCTGGCTGCGGTGGTGCACCAGGAAGCAGCTGGAGCAGGTGAACTCGTCGGCCTGCCGAGGCAGGACTCGGACGGACAGCTCCTCGTTGGACAGGTCGGCGCCCGGTAGCTCCAGCGACTCGGCCAGGTCGGCCTCGTCGACATCTACGGTTCCTGCAGCCTTGTCCGCGCGGCGTGCCTTCAGCTCTTCGAGACTGTCCTCGGACAGCTCGTCATCGGTCTTGCGTGGGGAGTCGTAGTCGGTTGCCATGAGAGTCACCCTTTCGGCGAGGGTGGCCGGTGCCACAGTGGAGCGGAAGGTGCGCGCGTGTAACGCACGGCCGGTCGCGTTTGTGCCCGTGCCGGGGCGTGAGATTGTGCCATGCCCGGATGAGTGGTCCTGACAAGTGACGCGCACACGCTCCCGCACCCCATTTCACACCATGCGTGCCCGACGGATCCGTGGGCCGGGAATGCGCGTCCAACCGGGCGAGGTTTGGCTGTCCCGGGCATCCGGGTAAGCACGTCCCGCGTCCGATTTGTCGGGCTGCAAGCGAGAGGCTGGTGTCATGGGCGACTTCCTGCAGGAGATCCAGGACCGCATCGACGCCGCGCGTGAGTCTCTGGCGCAGGCCGAGCGCGACGGCGACGAGTACCTCGCCTCGATCCGGCTCGGCGAGATCGAGTCGCTGCAGCGGCTCGAGCAGGAGAACACCGGTGAGCTGCCGGTTATGCTCGACGACGTGGCCCCGGCCTGCTCCTGAAGGACTCCCTCCGCCTGGCGCCGCCTCAGGTGCGGTCCGCTCCCAGCTCGGCCAGCATGGCCTCGAGCTCGGCGAACAGGCCGGCAGGTGCCGCGATGACCAGGTCCTCGCCGGCCGACCTGCCGGCGAGGCCACCGACGACGGCTCCCGCCTCCTGGGCGATCAGCGCGCCTGCGGCAAGGTCCCACGGCTTGGCCCCCTGCTCGAAGTAGGCGTCCGCGCGTCCGGTCGCCACCGCACACAGGTCCAGCGAGGCCGAACCGGCCCGTCGGATGTCTCTGATCCGGGGCAGCAGGGCGCGCACGACCTCGGCCTGACGAGCACGTGCCTCCGGGGCGTAGCCGAAGCCCGTCGCGACGAGAGCCATGGCCAGCTCTGGCGGCTCGTTGACCCGCACCTCGCGGCCGTTCAGGAACGCGCCGTTTCCCCGGCTGGCCGTCCACACCTCACCACTGACCGGGTTGTGCACCACCCCGGCCACCGGGCGTCCGTCCACCTGGACCCCGACGCTCACGGCGTACGTCGGGATGCCGTAGAGGTAGTTGACGGTCCCGTCGATCGGGTCGATCACCCAGACGACCCCCGAGCGACCGGGTTCGTGCGCGCCCTCCTCGCCGAGGAACCCGTCCGCCGGTCGGGCCGACCGGATCCGCGCCACGAGCAGCGCCTCGCTGGCCTGGTCCATCTCGGTGACGACGTCGGTGGCGCTGGACTTCGTCGCCGTCACCGCCAGGTGCTCCGGGCGTTGGTCCCGCACCAGACGTGCTGCCGCCGCCGCCGCGTCGACGGCGATGGCAAGCAGCTCGGTGATGTCCGGCCGGCCGGTGTCCTGGCCCGCGTCCGATGGCGAGGTGTCGCGCTCGATGCTCACGCGCGCCAAGTGTGCCCTGCCCCGGCCGAGCCGACGCGCCCGGCCGTCCGGCAGGATGGCGCCGGTGGGTGCGAGCGCGATGACGGGCCGAATGATCACGGGGCAAAGGCGGGGCGCGCGCCTCACGGCCGTGACGCTGACGCTGGTGCTGGTCACCGCCGCCCTCGCCGCGTGCAGCCACAGCGACGACCGACGGACCCGGGCCCGCAGCGCCGCGGAGGCGTTCCTGGCGGCCTGGTCCGGCGGTCGTTTCACGGCCGCGGCGCGACGCACGGACCATCCCGGTCCCGCCCGGACGCTGCTTCGCCAGGTCGGCTCGGACCTCTCGGTCACGACGACCAGGGCACGGCTCGTCGGCGAGGTCGGCTCGCCGGACGACCGAGGGCGCATCCGGGCCCGAACCAGCGTGACGATGACGCTCGCCACCCTCGGGACCTGGACCTACTCCTCCCGACTCACCCTGCACCAGGCGCGCGGCAACGACAGCAGCTGGCTGGTCACCTGGTCCCCCGCGGTGGTGCACCCCCGGCTGACCGCGACCACCCGACTGAGCCGGGCCCGAGCCCTGCCGCCCCGGGCCCCCGTGCTCGACCGGGACGGTGTGCCGCTGATGCGCGAGAGGCCGGTGGTCGACATCGGCATCGAGCCGAGGCGGCTCGCCGACCCGGCCCGCGCGTACGCCGCCCTGGCCCGCCTCGACGTGGACCCGACCTCCTTACGGTCCCGGGTCGAGCAGGCACCACCGGACCAGTTCGTGCCCGTCATCACCCTGCGCAAGCACGACTTCGCCGCTGTGTCGGGGTCCTTGCACGCGATCCCCGGTCTGGTGTTCCGAGACGGCAGCCTGACCCTGGCGCCGACCGCGACCTTCGGCCGTGCGCTGCTCGGCACGGTCCGCCCCGCGTCGAAGGAGACCCTCGCGGCGGCCGGCCCGCTCGCGTCCGCCGTGGACGACGTGGGCACCTCCGGGCTTCAGCTGGCCTTCCAGCGCCGGCTCGCGGGGCAACCGTCCGGCGCGGTCCTGCTGGAGCGCCGGACGGACGGCGCCACGCTCGGCGTGCTGCACCGGTTCGTCGGCCACGCCGGGACGCCGCTGCGCACCACGTTGGACGCACGCCTGCAGGCTGCGGCGGAACGGGCCCTCGCCGCGGCTCCATCACCGGCCGCGATGGTCGCCGTGCGGCCCAGCACAGGTGAGGTCCTGGCGGCCGCCAGCACACCGGCCGATAGCACGTTCGACCGGGCCGTCGTCGGACGATACGCGCCCGGCTCGACGTTCAAGGTCGTCTCGACAGCCGCGCTGCTGCGCAGCGGCCTGCACCCGAGCGACACCGTGAACTGCCCGCTGACTGTCACGGTGGACGGCAAGCAGTTCAAGAACTACGACGATCTCGGCTCGCTGGGGGCGGTGCCGTTCTCGCGGGACTTCGCCGAGTCCTGCAACACCGCGTTCATCGGCGCCACCACGCGGTTGCCGCGATCGGCCATCGCCGCCGCAGCCCGCTTGTTCGGGCTGGGCAACGACTGGCGCCTCGGGACGCCGGCGTTCAGCGGGTCGGTGCCGCCGGCCGACTCGTCGGTCGAGCAGGCCGCCGACACCATCGGCCAGGGGAAGGTCGAGGTAAGCCCCCTCGCCATGGCGATGGTGGCGGCTGCCGTCGAGTCGGGCACTCCCCACATCCCGGTGCTGCTTCGCCGAGGTGCGCCCGAGCCCGCTGGTCTGCCGCCGCTGCCCCGAGGGATCGCTCCTGCGCTCCGCGGCCTGATGCGCGAGACGGTGCGCTCCGGCACGGCCACCGTCGTCGACCTGCCGGGTACGCCGGTGGGAGCCAAGACGGGGACCGCGGAGTTCGGGACGGCCACGCCGCCCAAGACGCACGCCTGGTTGATCGGCTACCGCGGCGACCTGGCTTTCGCTGTCCTGGTGGAGGAGGGCGACTCCGGCAGCCACACGGCCGGACCCGTGGCCAGGCAGTTCCTGGAGGCGGTCACGCGCTGACGGCGGTCAGTCGAGCCCGCACAGCGCGGGCGTCCCCGGGGCGCGCAGGTTCGGGCAGCAGCCGGCGGGGCAGGAGTCGTGGCTCGGCCCGAGGTCGCCGAGCACCCGGCGTACCGGCGTGTCTCCTCGCTCCACCGCCGCACGCTCGAGCACCAGCTCGCGGACGGCTGCGACGAACGTGGGGTCGGTGCCCACCGTCGCCGCCCGGGTGCACGCCAGCCCGAGGCTCCCAGCGGTCTCCAAGGCCTCCGCGTCGAGGTCGAAGCGCACCTCCATGTGGTCGGAGATGAAGCCGATCGGCACCAGGACGACGGACGACCTGCCCTGGGTGGCCAGCTGTCGCAAGTGGTCGTTCACGTCCGGCTCGAGCCACGGCTGGCTCGGCGGGCCACTGCGGCTGCAGTAGACCAAGGACCTGGCGCGCGGCCGGCCCGTGACCGCGTCGACGCCCTCGCCGACCAGACGCGCGACCTCGAGATGCTGCGCCTCGTAGGCACCGCCTCGCGGCCCACTGCCCTCGTTCA
>JAVEDG010000213.1 GCA_030841245.1 Actinomycetota bacterium | reverse complement strand
CTGTCGACCGGGTGCGCGAGCTGCTCAAGCTGCTGCCCAAGCGACTGGCCAACATGGAGGGGCTGCTGGTCGGAAACAAGATCTGGATGCAGCGTACGTCGGGCGTGGGCTACCTCGACCTGACCGGCTGCATGGCGCTGGGCATCACCGGACCGATCCTGCGGGCGACCGGCCTGCCGCACGACCTGCGCAAGTCCCAGCCCTACTCGGGATACGAGAACTACGAGTTCGACGTGGTCACCGACACCACCTGCGATGCCTACGGCCGGTTCCTCATCCGCATCGGCGAGATGAAGGAGTCGCTCAAGATCGTCGAGCAGTGCCTGGACAAGCTCAAGCCCGGACCGATCATGGTGGCCGACAAGAAGATCGCCTGGCCCGCGCAGCTGGCCCTCGGCGGCGACGGCCTGGGCAACTCGCTCGACCACATCCGCCACATCATGGGCCAGTCGATGGAGGCGCTGATCCACCACTTCAAGCTGGTGACGGAGGGCTTCCGGGTGCCCGCGGGGCAGGTCTACGCCGCGGTCGAGTCGCCGCGCGGCGAGCTCGGCGTGCACCTGGTCAGCGATGGCGGGACCCGGCCGTACCGGGTGCACTTCCGGGACCCGTCCTTCAACAACCTGCAGTCGGCTCCGGCGATGTCCGAGGGCAGCATGGTCGCCGACGTCATAGCGGCTGTGGCGTCGATCGACCCCGTCATGGGGGGTGTTGATCGGTGACGTACGACATCGAGGTGCGCGACCGGCTCGAGGTCGACGCGAAGGAGATCATCGCCCGCTACCCGCGCCGGCGGTCCGCCCTGCTGCCGTTGCTGCACCTGATGCAGTCCGAGGAGGGCTACGTCAGTCCGAACGGCATCGAGCTCGCGGCGGAGCTCCTCGACATCACCACGGCCGAGGTGGCCGCGGTGGCGACCTTCTACACGATGTACAAGCGGCGCCCCAACGGGGAGTACAGCGTGGGCGTCTGCACCAACACGCTCTGTGCCGTGATGGGCGGCGACCAGATCTTCTCCACCCTCAAGGAGCACCTGGGCATCGGGCACGACGAGACGACCGATGACGGCAGGGTGACCCTGGAGCACCTCGAGTGCAACGCGGCGTGCGACTACGCGCCGGTGATGATGGTCAACTGGGAGTTCTTCGACAACCAGACGCCGGAGTCCGCGGTCGGGCTGGTCGACGACCTGCGGGCCGGTCGTGAGGTCCGCCCCACGCGCGGGGCCGGCCTGTGCAGCTTCAAGCAAGTCTCCCGTGTGCTGGCAGGGTTCCACGACGGTCGTGCCGACGAGGGCCCGGCGGCGGGACCGGCCACGCTCGCCGGGCTGGAGATCCACCGCGAGCAGAGCTCGGCTGGCCGGCGCCGGCGGACGACCGAGGACTCTAGCGACACCGACCGAGCCGCGGCGCCGTCGGACGGTCCGGACCCGCGGCAGGGTCAGAGCGCCCACGACGCGCCGGCGCAGACGGCCGAGTCCGACCCGGCGAACACCGCAGCTCCCACCGGCGACGAGGACGGCACCGCATGACCGCGACGCTGACGCCGGTGCTCAGCCGGACCTGGGGCGAGGACCGCTCCTGGACCCGTGAGGTCTACGAGCGCTTCGACGGCTACCAGGGGCTTCGGGCTGCGCTCGCCAAGGCACCGGACGAGGTCACCCAGATCGTCAAGAACTCCGAGCTGCGAGGCCGCGGCGGCGCCGGCTTCCCGACCGGCAACAAGTGGGGCTTCATCCCGCAGGGCGGCGACAAGCCGGTCTACCTCGTCGTCAACGCCGACGAGTCCGAGCCGGGCACGTGCAAGGACATCCCGCTCATGATGGCCAGCCCGCACGAGCTGGTCGAGGGTGCGATCATCGCGTCGTACGCGATCCGCGCGACACACGCCTTCATCTACGTCCGGGGCGAGGTCGTGCACGTCCTGCGCCGGGTCCAGGCCGCGGTGCAGGAGGCGTACGACGCGGGCTACGCCGGCACCGACATCCTCGGCTCCGGGTACGACCTCGAGATCATCGTGCACGCCGGCGCCGGCGCCTACATCTGCGGCGAGGAGACCGCCCTGCTCGACTCGCTCGAGGGCCGTCGCGGGCAGCCCCGGCTGCGCCCGCCCTTCCCAGCGATCGCCGGGCTCTACGCGTCGCCGACCGTCATCAACAACGTCGAGTCGATCGCGAGTGTGCCGAGCATCCTGCGACACGGCGCGAAGTGGTTCACCGACCAGGGCACCGACAACGACGACCCGCGCAAGCGGTCGAAGGGGATGACGCTCTACTCGCTGTCCGGCCACGTGATGCGCCCGGGCCAGTACGAGGGCCCGATGGGACTGACCCTGCGCGAGCTGCTCGACCTCTCCGGTGGCGTCCGCGAGGGTCACGAGCTCAAGTTCTGGACGCCGGGCGGCTCCTCGACGCCGATCCTCACCGACGAGCACCTGGACGTGCCGCTGTCCTACGAGGGCATCGCAGCCGCCGGGTCGATGCTGGGCACCAAGGCGCTGCAGGTCTTCGACGAGACCACCTGCGTGGTACGCGCCGTGCTGCGCTGGACCGAGTTCTACGCCCACGAGTCCTGCGGCAAGTGCACGCCGTGCCGCGAGGGGACCTTCTGGCTCGTGCAGATCCTTCGTCGCCTCGAGCTGGGCGACGGGACCGACGAGGACCTGGAGAAGCTGCTCGACATCTCCGACAACATCCTGGGCCGGGCGTTCTGCGCGCTCGGGGACGGCGCGACCAGCCCCATCACGTCGTCGCTGCAGTACTTCCGCGACGAGTACGTCGCGCACTTCGAGCACGGCGGCTGTCCCTTCGACCCCGCCAGAGCGACGCTGTTCGCCACCAGCCAGGGAGCCCGAGGCCGATGACGGTCGCGACCAACACGGGCGCCGCGGTCGCCCGCGCCCAGGAGATGGTCGGCCTGACCATCGACGGGTTCGAGCTGTCCGTGCCCAAGGGCACGTTGGTGATCCGCGCCGCCGAGCTGCTCGGCATCCAGATCCCGCGGTTCTGCGACCACCCCCTGCTCGACCCGGTCGGTGCCTGCAGGCAGTGCCTCGTCGAGGTCGAGGGCCAGCCCAAGCCGCTGGCGTCCTGCACCACCACCGTCTCCGACGGCATGGTGGTCAAGACCCAGCTCACGTCACCGGTCGCGGACAAGGCGCAGCAAGGTGTGATGGAGCTGCTGCTGATCAACCATCCCCTCGACTGCCCGGTCTGCGACAAGGGCGGCGAGTGCCCGTTGCAGAACCAGGCGATGAGCAACGGGCGTGGTGAGACGCGCTTCACCGACGTCAAGCGGACCTTCCCCAAACCCATCAACATCTCCTCGCAGGTGCTGCTCGACCGGGAGCGGTGCATCCTGTGCGCGCGGTGCACCCGGTTCTCCGACCAGGTCGCGGGCGACCCCTTCATCGACATGCTCGAGCGCGGCGCTTTGCAGCAGGTCGGCATCTACGAGAACGAGCCGTTCGAGTCCTACTTCTCCGGCAACACCGTGCAGATCTGCCCGGTCGGTGCGCTGACCGGCGCGGCGTACCGGTTCCGGTCGCGACCCTTCGACCTGGTGTCGAGCCCGAGCGTGTGCGAGCACTGCGCGTCCGGCTGCGCACTGCGCACCGACCACCGCCGCGGCAGGGTGCTGCGCAGGTTGGCCGGTGACGACCCGCGCGTCAACGAGGAGTGGAACTGCGACAAGGGACGGTCGGCGTTCCAGTACGCCGCGGCGCAGGACCGCCTGACCAGCCCGATGGTGCGCGACGCAGACGGCGAGCTGGTGCCGACGTCATGGTCCGATGCGCTGTCAGTCGCCGCCACCGGGCTGGCCGCCGCCAGGGGTGCCACCGGGGTTCTCGTCGGCGGCCGGGCCACTCTCGAGGACGCCTACGCCTACGGCAAGTTCGCCCGGGTCGCCCTGGCCACCAACGACATCGACTTCCGCGCCCGGGCGCACACCGCGGAGGAGGCCGACTTCCTCGCGTCGCACGTGGCGGGCCGTCCTGGCCTGACCTACGAGGACCTCGACCGGGCGCGGACCGTGCTGCTGGTCGGGCTCGAGCCCGAGGAGGAGTCGCCGATCGTCTTCCTGCGGCTGCGCAAGGCGGTCCGCAAGGGTCTGTCCGTGCACGCCGTTGCGCCGTTCGCCACACGCGGTCTCGACAAGCTCTCCGGCCGGCTGCTGCCGGCGGCGCCGGGCACCGAGCCCGAGGTCCTCGACGCGCTCGAGGCGCGGGACTCGCGGGTCGGGCAGGTGGCCGACGCGCTGCGCGCGGGCCCGGCAATCGTCCTCGTCGGGGAGCGGCTCGGCGCCGTGCCCGGTGGCCTCAGCGCGGCGGTCCGGCTTGCCGAGACGACGGGAGCCCGCTTGGCCTGGGTGCCTCGTCGGGCGGGGGAACGCGGTGCCGTCGAAGCCGGTGCGCTGCCGGGACTGTTGCCCTCGGGTCGTCCGGTGTCCGACGCGGCGGCCCGGGTGGACGCCGCGACGGCCTGGGGCGTCGAGACGCTGCCGGGCAGGGCCGGCCGGGATACGTCGGGGATCCTCGACGCGGTCCACCGCGGCGAGCTGCGCGCGCTGGTGGTCGGAGGTGTCGACCCCCGCGACATGCCCGATCCGCTCGCCGCTCGGGCGGCGATCGACGCCGCGCCCTTCGTCGTGTCCCTCGAGCTGCGCCCATCGGCGGTCACGGAGCGCGCCGACGTCGTGCTACCGGTCGCCCCGGTGGTGGAGAAGGCCGGGACGTTCCTCGACTGGGAGGGCCGCGCGCGCCCGTTCGACGCGGTGCTGCGCGGCACCAACGCGCTGCCCGACACCCGCGTGCTGCACGTGCTCGCAGCGGCCATGGACGTCGACCTGGGTCTGCCCGACGTAGCGGCCGCCCGCGCCGAGCTCGCGGAGCTCGCCGACTGGGACGGTGCCCGCGCGCCGGGGCCGGACCCGGTCCGGCCCGCCGTCGCCCGGCCGGCTGCCGGTCAGGCCGTGCTCGCATCGTGGCGGCTGCTCCTCGACGACGGCGACCTCCAGGACGGCGAGCCCTTCCTGGCCGGCACCGCCCACCCGGCCGTCGCCCGCGTCTCGGCCGGGACGGCCGCAGAGACCGGGATCGCCGACGGGGACGTGCTGACCGTCTCGACCGACACCGGATCGGTCTCGCTGCCGGCTGTCGTGACCGACATGCCCGACCGGGTGGTTTGGCTGCCGACGCGCTCTCGCGGGTCGCACGTCCACGAGCAGCTCGGCGCCGTGGTGGGCGCCGTGGTACGCATCGCGCCCGGAGGTGACCGGTGAGCGTCTTCGCCTCCCCGGACGTGCCGGGCTTCGGCTCCGACCTGCCGATCCCCTGGTGGCTGCTCCTCGTCAAGGCTGTCGCGATCTTCGTGTTCCTGGTGGTCATGACGCTGTTCGCCATCTGGTGGGAGCGGCGCGTCGTCGCGCGCATGCAGCACCGGATCGGGCCCAACCGGGTCGGCCCGTTCGGTCTGCTCCAGAGCCTGGCCGATGGCGTCAAGCTCGCGCTGAAGGAGGACATCATCCCCAAGGCCGCCGACAAGGTGGTCTTCGTCCTGGCCCCGATCATCTCGGTGACGCCGGCGTTCATGGCGTTCGCTGTGATCCCGTTCGGGCCCGAGGTCTCGATCTTCGGCCACCGGACGGCGCTACAGCTGACCGACCTGCCGGTCGCCGTGCTCTACGTGCTGGCCGTCGCGTCGGTGGGCATCTACGGCATCGTCCTCGCCGGCTGGTCCAGCGGCTCGACGTACCCGCTGCTCGGCGGGCTGCGCTCCTCGGCCCAGATGATCTCCTACGAGGTCGCCATGGGGCTGTCGTTCGTCGGCGTCTTCATCTACGCCGGCTCGATGTCGACCTCGCAGATCGTCGCGGCCCAGACGCAGTACTGGTACGCGATCCTGCTGGCGCCGTCGTTCGTCATCTACGTGGTGTCGATGGTCGGTGAGACCAACCGGGCACCTTTCGACCTGCCCGAGGCCGAGGGCGAGCTGGTCGGCGGGTTCCACACGGAGTACTCCTCACTGAAGTTCGCGCTGTTCTTCCTGGCGGAGTACATCAACATGGTCACGGTCTCCGCGCTGGCCACGACGCTTTTCCTCGGCGGCTGGCACGCACCGTTCGGCGTCACCTCGTTCTGGGCCGGGGCCAACCACGGCTGGTGGCCGATCATCTGGTTCGTCCTCAAGGTCCTCATCGCGCTGTTCGTCTTCATCTGGCTGCGCGGTACCCTGCCGCGGTTGCGCTACGACCAGTTCATGCGGCTCGGCTGGAAGGTCCTCATCCCGAGCTCGCTCGGGTGGCTGCTGCTGGTCGCGACGGTGCGGGCGGTCAATGCGCAGTACAACCTGCAGTCGCGCGACGTCCTGCTGTACGGCGGGGCCGGGATCGTCGTGATCCTGCTGCTGACCTTCATCCCGGACCTGCTCGCAACCCGGCCGAGCGAGGAGCCCGAGGGGGAACCGGAGTGGGACGCGATGGCTGGCGGCCACCCCGTGCCGCCGATGCCGGGTCAGTCCAGACCGGTGCTCACGGGTGCCCGCGCGAGTGACGACGATGACGACCTACCGACGGAGGACGACACGTGAGCGGACCGTTCGCCCAGCTCAGGGGATTCGGTGTCACCTTCGGGACGATGTTCAAGAAGGTCGTCACCGAGCAGTACCCCGAGGAGAAGAATCCGACCGAGCCGCGCTTCCACGGCCGGCACGTGCTCAACCGCCACGCCGACGGCCTGGAGAAGTGCATCGGCTGCGAGCTGTGCGCCTGGGCCTGCCCGGCCGACGCGATCTACGTGGAGGGCGCCGACAACACCGAGGACGAGCGGTTCTCGCCGGGTGAGCGCTACGGCCGGGTCTACCAGATCAACTACCTGCGGTGCATCTTCTGCGGGCTGTGCATCGAGGCTTGCCCGACCCGAGCCCTGACGATGAGCAACGAGTACGAGCTGGCCGACTTCTCCCGAGCCAGCCTGATCTTCGAGAAGGAGGACCTGCTCGGGCCGATGATGCCGGGCATGGCGGCCGCTCCGCACCCGATGGTCGAGGGCTACGACGAGCAGGACTACTACCAGGGGAAGGTCGGCCGCGCGACCCCCGAGCAGGAGGAGTACGTGCGGTCCCGTGAGGCCGCGGTGGAGCCTGCGCCGGACAAGGACTCGACATGAACGGCGTCCTGGCCGCGGCCGGTGACACCAGCACCGGCGAGGCCGTGGGCTTCTGGATCCTGGCGCCGGTCGCGGTGGTTGCGGCCCTGGGCATGCTGTTCGCCAAGAAGGCCGTCCACTCGGCGCTGCTCCTCGCGCTCACGATGCTCTGCCTCGCGGTCTTCTACCTGCTGCAGGACGCGCCGTTCCTGGGCGTCGTCCAGGTCGTGGTCTACACCGGCGCCGTGATGATGCTGTTCCTCTTCGTGCTCATGGTCGTCGGGGTCGACTCGGCCGACTCGCTGGTCGAGACGCTGCGCGGACAGCGGGTCGCGGCGGTGGTGGCGGCGATCGGCTTCGCCACGCTGCTCGTGCTGGGCATCGGCAACGTCACGATGCAGAGCGCCGGGCTGGACGACGCCAACGCGAGCGGCAACGTGCAGGGACTCGCGCAGCTGATCTTCTCGACGTACCTCTTCGCGTTCGAGACCACCAGCGCCCTGCTCATCACCGCCGCCCTCGGTGCGATGATCCTGGCTCACCGCGAACGGCACCAACGCAAGCTGACCCAGCGCGAGCTCTCGGAGGAGCGGTTCCGCGGCGGCCGCAACCCCGCCCCGATCCCGGGCCCTGGTGTCTACGCGCGGCACAACGCGGTCGACACCCCGGCCCTGCTGCCCGACGGGACGCCGGCCGAGATCTCGGTGTCGCGCGTGCTGGTGGCTCGTGGCGACGTGCGTGAGGTACCCGGTCGCGGCGAGGTCGTGCTACGCGAGCCCGATGGTGAGCCGCCGGCCGGGGCGGCCCCGTCGGTGCGCACCATCCCCTTGGACGAGGACGAGTGAGGGGGACGCCATGAATCCGATGAACTACGTGTACCTGTCGTCCTTCCTCTTCGCGATCGGTGCGGCCGGTGTACTCCTTCGGCGCAACGCGATCGTGGTCTTCATGTGTGTCGAGCTGATGCTCAACGCGTGCAACCTGGCGTTCGTCACCTTCGCCCGGATGCAGGGCAACCTCGACGGCCAGGTCATCGCGTTCTTCGTCATGGTGGTCGCCGCGGCCGAGGTGGTCGTGGGTCTGTCGATCATCGTCGTCATCTTCCGGACCCGCCGCTCGGCCTCGGTCGACGGCGCCAACCTGCTGAAGTACTAGGACGGACACTGCCGTGGGCACCCTTCTCGCTGCGCAGAGCCATCAGGCGGCCGGCGCCTCAGGCGTCTTCTCGCTGACCTGGCTGCTCGTCGCGCTGCCGATGCTGGGGGCGGCCGTGCTGTTGCTCGGCGGCCGCCGTACCGACCGCTTCGGGCACCTCCTGGGCGCCGCTCTGCCCGGCGCGGCCTTCGTCGTCGGCGTCATCGAGTTCATCGCCCTGCTCGGCCGCGATGGGTCCGACCGGGCCCTGTCGCAGCACCTGTTCAGCTGGGTGCCCGCCGGTGGGTTCCAGGTCGACGTGGGCCTGCTGGTCGACCCGCTGTCGATGTGCTTCGTCCTGCTCATCACCGGAGTGGGGACGCTGATCCACGTCTACTCGATCGGCTACATGGAGCACGACCCCGACCGGCGGAGGTTCTTCGGCTACCTGAACCTTTTCGTCGCGGCGATGCTGCTCCTGGTGCTCGCGGACAGCTACCTCACCCTCTACGTCGGGTGGGAGGGCGTCGGTCTCGCGTCGTACCTGCTGATCGGGTTCTGGAGCTACAACCCGGCGTACGCGGCCGCCGCGAAGAAGGCCTTCGTGGCCAACCGGGTGGGCGACTTCGGGCTGTCCGTCGCGATCATGATCATGTTCGCCCAGCTCGGCACCGTCAGCTTCCAGGGCGTCTTCGCGGGTGCGGGGCACCTGAGCGAGGGCGTCGCGACGGCCATGGGTCTGATGCTGCTGCTCGGTGCGTGCGGCAAGTCGGCGCAGTTCCCGCTGCAGTCATGGCTCGGTGACGCGATGGCGGGTCCGACGCCGGTCTCGGCACTCATCCATGCCGCAACGATGGTGACCGCGGGCGTCTACCTGGTCGTCCGGTCGGCGCCCATCTTCGAGCTGGCGCCGAACGCCCAGCTCGTCGTCGTGATCGTCGGCGCCGTGACGCTGATCTTCGGGGCGATCGTCGGCTGCGCCAAGGACGACATCAAGAAGGCACTTGCGGCATCGACGATGAGCCAGATCGGCTACATGATGCTGGCGGCCGGGCTCGGGCCGGTGGGCTACGTCTTCGCGATCTTCCATCTGCTGACGCACGGGTTCTTCAAGGCGGGTCTGTTCCTCGGCGCCGGCTCGGTGATGCACGGCATGAACGACCAGGTGGACATGCGCCGCTTCGGCGGCCTGGCCACGGTCATGAAGGTCACCTGGATCACCTTCGGGCTGGGCTGGCTGGCCATCATCGGGTTCCCCGGCCTGTCCGGCTTCTGGAGCAAGGACAAGATCATCGAGGCGGCGTTCGTCGGCGACGGCTGGCGCCCGTGGGTCTTCGGGCTCGCCGCACTGATCGGCGCTGGAGTCACGGCCTTCTACATGACGCGGGTCTTCCTGCTCACCTTCCACGGCAAGCGACGCTGGTCCGAGGACGTGCACCCGCACGAGTCACCGCTGGTGATGACGGTGCCCCTGATGATCCTGGCCGTGGGGTCGGCGTTCCTCGGGCTGCTGCTCGGTCCGACGGGGGCTCTGAAGACCTGGCTGGAACCGGTGACCGGCGTACCCGGCGACGAGTCGACGGCGCTGCCGCTGTGGTCGTTGACCGTGCTCACCGTGGTGCTCGTGGTGGCCGGTGCCGGTCTGGCCTGGTCGATGTACCTGCGCGAGGAGGTGCCGGTGACCGCTCCGCGTGGCTCGTGGCTGACCCGGGCGGCCCGCGTGGACCTCTACCAGGACGCCCTCAACGAGTCGCTGCTCATGCGCCCGGGTCAGTACCTCACGCGGTCGCTGGTCTACGCCGACAACCGGGGCATCGACGGTGCCGTCAACGGCCTAGCTGCACTCATCGGCGGGACGTCGGGCCGCTTCCGGCGGCTGCAGACCGGGTTCGTCCGCTCCTACGCGCTGTCCATGTTCGGGGGCGCCGCCCTCGTCGTCGGCGCCATGCTGCTGGTGAGGCTCTAGTGTCCTTTCCCTGGCTGACCGTCATCGCCGCGGTGCCGCTCGCCGGCGCCGTCGCGGTGGCCCTGCTCCCGAGCGGCCGGAGCCTGCTCGCCAAGCAGGTCGCCCTCGGGGTCTCACTGGTGCCGCTCGTGCTGACCGTCGTCATGTCGCTGAAGTTCGACTCGGGCAGCGCTGCGGCGTTCCAGTTCACCGAGAACCACGACTGGATCCCGCAGTTCGGGGTCAGCTACGCCCTCGGTGTCGACGGGATCGGGCTCGTGCTGATCGCGCTGACGACCGTGCTGACCCCGGTCTGCCTGCTCGCCTCCTGGCGCGACGCCGAGGAGGGCCGGCGCAGTGCCAAGGCCTACTTCGCGCTCATGCTGCTGCTCGAGGCGGCGATGATCGGGGTCTTTGCGGCGACCGACGTCTTCCTGTTCTACGTGCTGTTCGAGGCGATGCTCATCCCGATGTACTTCATCATCGGCGCGTACGGCGGGGCGCAAAGGTCCTACGCCGCGGTGAAGTTCCTGCTGTACAGCCTGTTCGGCGGCCTCCTCATGCTTGCCGCGGTGATCGGCCTCTTCGTGGTCTCGAAGGGCGGCGACCACGCCTTCCTGCTGCAGAACCTGGTAGGCACCCACTTCTCGCCCAGCACGGAAAGGCTGCTGTTCCTCGGGTTCTTCGCCGCGTTCGCGATCAAGGCCCCGCTGTGGCCGCTGCACACCTGGCTGCCGGACGCGGCGGCGGAGGCCCCGCCCGGCGGTGCCGTGCTGCTCGTCGGCGTCATGGACAAGGTCGGCACGTTCGGCATGATCCGGCTCTGCCTGCCCTTGTTCCCCGACGCGTCCAAGTGGGCAGCGCCCGTCGTCATCACGCTGGCCGTGATCGGCATCCTGTACGGCGCGTTGCTCGCGATCGCGCAGACCGACCTGAAGCGGCTGATCGCCTACACCTCGATCTCGCACTTCGGCTTCATCACACTCGGCATCTTCGCGATGACGACGCAGGCCCAGTCGGGCTCGACGCTCTACATGGTCAATCACGGCTTCTCCACAGCCGCGTTGTTCCTCATCGCCGGCTTCCTGATCAGCCGCCGCGGTTCCCGGGCCATCGACGACTTCGGCGGGGTCCAGCGGGTCGCGCCCATGCTGGCCGGCACGTTCCTGGTGGCGGGCCTGTCCAGCCTCGCGTTGCCGGGTCTGTCCAGCTTCGTCAGCGAGTTCCTCGTGCTCGTCGGCACCTTCACCCGCTACGAGGTGGCGGCCGTCGTCGCGACCGCGGGCATCATCCTCGCGTCGCTCTACATCCTGCTGATGTACCAGCGGACGATGACGGGCGAGCCGACCGAGGAGACTTCGAAGCTGACCGACCTGACACCCCGCGAGGCTTGGGTGGTCGCCCCGTTGCTGGCCGTCATCATCGCGCTCGGGTTCTACCCGAAGCCGGTGCTCGACGTGATCAACCCCGCGGTGGCCAGGACGATGCACCAGGTCGGCCAGCACGACCCCGCGCCGAGCGCCGAAGGAGTCGGCAAGTGAACCCCGTCCTGGCTGTCGGACCGGCGCTGCCGTTCCACGCGCCGAACGTGGAGTACAGCGACCTGCTCCCGATGCTGATCGTGCTCGGGGTCGCGGTGGTCGGCGTGCTGGTCGAGGCGTTCATGGGTCGCCGCTACCGGTTCGAGGTCCAGCTGGTCCTGGCGGTGGCCGGGCTGCTGGCCGCGTTCGTCTCGGTGGTCTCGCTGGCCGGCACCAACAAGGTGCTCGTCGGAGGCGCCGTGGCGATCGACGGGCCTGCCCTGTTCCTGCAGGGGACGATCCTGCTGCTCGCGACGCTCGGCGTGCTGTCCTCGGCCGAGCGCTCGCTCGACACCGGCGGTGTCTTCACATCGGCCGGGTCGGCGATCCCCGGGTCCGAGCACGAACGGCTGCTCACCGCGACCGGGGTCGTTCAGACCGAGGTCTTCCCGCTCATGATGTTCGCGATCGGCGGGATGCTGCTCTTCCCGGCGTCCAACGACCTGCTGACCATGTTCGTCGCCCTCGAGGTCCTCTCACTCCCGCTCTACCTGCTCTGCGGTCTGGCGCGCCGTCGGCGGTTGCTCAGTCAGGAAGCGTCGATGAAGTACTTCCTGCTGGGCGCGTTCTCCTCGGCGTTCTTCCTGTACGGCGTGGCGCTGCTCTACGGCTATGCCGGCACCGTGCGCCTGTCGGGGATCGCCACAGCGGTCAGCTCGAACGCTTCGTCGGAGAGCCTGCTGCTGATGGGCACCGCCCTCGTGGCCGTCGGACTGCTCTTCAAGATCGGCGCCGTGCCGTTCCACTCGTGGACACCGGACGTCTATCAGGGTGCGCCGACGCCGATCACCGGCTTCATGGCGGCGTGCACCAAGGTGGCGGCGTTCGGTGCGCTGCTGCGCGTCTTCTACGTCGGAGTGGGCGGGATGGCCTGGGACTGGCAGCCCATGATGTGGGCGGTGGCCATCCTCACGATGGTCATCGGGTCGGTGGTCGCGATCACCCAGACCGACGTCAAGCGGATGCTGGCCTACTCCTCGATCGCGCACGCCGGCTTCGTGCTGACCGGGCTGGTCGCGACCGGCGCGGTGGCCAAGTCCGGGGAGATCCTGGGCGTGTCCAGCGTGCTGTTCTACCTCGTGGCGTACGGCTTCACGACGATCGGCGCCTTTGCCCTGGTCACGGTGGTCCGGGACGCGGGTGGTGAGGCGACGCATCTGTCCCAGTGGGCGGGGCTGGCGCAGCGCTCCCCGCTGGTCGCGTGGACGTTCACGCTGTTCCTCGCGGCCTTCGCCGGCATCCCCCTGACCAGCGGCTTCACCGGGAAGTTCGCGGTGTTCTCGGCCGCGATCGCGGGGGACGCGACCCCGCTGGTGGTGGTCGGCGTCGTGATGAGCGCAGTCGCCGCCTTCTTCTACTTCCGGGTGGTTGTGCTCATGTTCTTCTCGGCGCCGGCGCTCGACGGGCCCACGGTCGCGGTGCCCAGTGCCCTGACCACCGTCACCATCGCGATGGGTGCGCTGGTTACCGTTGTCCTCGGGGTGTGGCCGAGCCAGGTCCTCGATCTCGCCGGCCAGGCCTCGATCTTCGTCCGCTGACGCGCCTGAGAAGGGGGCCGACGTGACCGGTGCCTACGCCCTGCC
>JAVEDG010000211.1 GCA_030841245.1 Actinomycetota bacterium | reverse complement strand
CACGCGGTCAGGCCGACGTCGCGGTGCCCGGAGATGACGTGCACCTTGACGTTGGTGCCGTAGGAGTACTTCGACGTGCCGCCGCCCACCGACGTGAGTGTGGCGTAGCCCAGCGGGTTGCGGTAGCTCAACGAGAGCTTCCAGGCCATCAGGTGCGCGATGGCGTCGGTCATCGCCGCCGGTGCGCTGGCAGTCTCGAAGTTGCCGATCGCGGACACCGCGAACGTGTCGTAGTTGAAGCCACCGGTGTGGGCGCCGATCACCGGACGGGCCATCCCGCCGTAACGGCCCTCCCAGAGCCGGCCGAACTTGTCCACGAGGAAGTTGTAGCCGATGTCGGACCAGCCGTTGCTCAGCGTGTGGTACGCGTAGATGCCGCGGATGATCGCCGGCACCTCGGCCTTCGTGTAGTCGTTCGCGTTCACCGTGTGGTGCACGAAACCGGTCCTGATGGTCGGTGAGTACGACGGGGAGCCGGAGCGCAGCGCCTCGTCGGCACCCCACTGCCTGCGGGTGTAGATCGTGGGCTGGGCAGCGGCTGCCTGGGCCGAGGAGGCCGGGGCCGCCTGCCCGACGGCGGCGTCCGCGGGCGAGGTCCCGGGGTCGACGAGCTCCACCCGGACGTCCTGGGGCAGGCGCCCCGAGCGGACGTCGACCCGCAGCTGGTAGGCGTCCGACGGGCCGGTCCAGGAAGGCTCGGTGCCGGCGCGCGTCGTGGGGCCGTCCGAGTCGGGAGCCGGAGCCGACGGGTCCAGCGCGGACCAACCGGTCCAGCCATGGGCACCGTGGGTGCGCAGCAGGACGCCGAGCCGGCCTCCGGTGCCGGCCCGCCAGGTGACGCCGACCAGCTCGAAGCTCCTGGTGTGCCGGACACCGGTCAGCAGCGCGGGCCGGGTCGCCGCGGCATCGCGCCGGTTACCCGAACCGACGGCGGCGAGCGTGCTCGCCCGTCCCGCCGGGCCGGCCAGCGCGGCGCGGTCCACACCGGAGGCCGGCGCCGACCAGACGCTGGGGACGACCGGGTGCGGCGCGGGGGCCGGCCGGGTCACCACGGGCAGGGCCGACAGGGCTGGGACGGTGACGCTGAGGAGAACGACGGCGGGCAGCTTGCGCATGAGCGGCGGACCTCATAGATCGGCAGTGGTGCTGAAGTGACTACTGTGACCAGTGGTGCATGTGATCACGGGTGGGCAGTCTGTGCTAGATCGACGTGGCACGCGGCGCACTTGACCTCTCCGGCCGGACCGGCCGGGTAAACAATGCGTAAGTCCGTAAACCCGCGCAGTGACGTGGGCGTCCGCGAGCGCGTCCTAGGCTGGTCCGGGTGTCCATGCCCCGACGAACCCCCTCGGCCGACCGCACCCCCGCGGCCCTGCTCGACCGGGCGCTCGTCGCCGACCCGGCCAGACCGCTGCTCACCTGGTACGACGGGGACGGGGCGCGCGTCGAGCTGTCGGTGGCGACGTTCGGCAACTGGGTCGCCAAGACGGCCAACCTGCTCACCGACGCGCTCGGAGCCGGGCCCGGCGACCGGGTCGCGCTGCGGCTGCCGCTGCACTGGCAGGCCGCCGTCTGGCTCGGCGCCTGCTGGGCGACCTCGACGGTGGCCGTCCTGGACGGGAGGCCCGCGCCGGTCGCGGTCGTCGACCTCGCTGACCCGAGCGCGCCGGGCGGCGCGGACGAGGTGGTGGGGCTCGGGCTGGGACCGCTCGGCCTGGCCCAGCAAGGGCGGCCCACCCCGGCGTACGTGACGCTGGACTACGACCGCGAGATCCACTCCCACGGTGATCGCTTCGTCGGGCCGCCCCAGCAACCCGACGCGGACGCCCTCGGCCTGGCGACGGGCACGCTGGACGCGGCCGAGCTGGTCGCCCGTGCGGACGCGGCGGCCCAGGCATGGGGCATCACCTCAGGTGACCGGATCCTTTCGGTGCGTCCGGTCCGGGACCTGGCGGACGTGCTCGCCGTCCTGCTGGTCCCGCTCGCCCGCGGCGCCGCGAGCGTGCTCTGCCGGGACCCCGACGAGGCGGACCTGCCGCGCCGGGCCGAGGAGGAGGGCGTGACGGCGGGCTGGGGCTGGTCGCAGGGGCCGGTCCGGGCGCTCGGGAAACCTTGACCTACACTCGAGCGTCTCTCTTGTGTCAGGACCGATGTCGCGATCGGCCGGTCGCCGCCGTGGCACCAGCCGCGGGTGGCCGCGACTCGTGAGCGACATGTCGTGCTCCCCCGCCGAAGGACTACCAGGTCGTGCCTAGCCCCGCCGGTCGGCGTCGTGCCCCCAGGGCGCGCCATGCTGCGCGGCACGGCCGGCTGCGGCGGGTCCTCACCGTCACGGCCACGATCCTCGTCGTCCTGCTGGCCACCGGCACGGCGAGCGCGTTCGTCGCCTACTACAAGCTCAACGCCAACATCACCCGGGAGAACCTCGACCCGCTGATCGGTCCGGACCGGCCGAAGAAGGTCGCGGAGAACGCCGCCGCCGAGAACATCCTGTTGATCGGCTCCGACAAGCGGTCCGGGGCGGCCGCGGTGCACACCAGCGGCGCGCGCTCCGACACGACCATCCTGGTGCACCTCGCTGCCGACCGGAAGAGCGCGGTGCTGGTGAGCATCCCGCGCGACTCCGTCGTGCAGGTCCCCCCGTGCACCAAGGAGGACGGCTCGACGATCCCGGGCCGGGTCGACATGTTCAACTCCGCCTACTCTCTCGGCGGGCCGGCGTGCACGATCAAGACCGTCGAGCACCTGACGAACGTCCGCATCGACCACCATGTCGTCATCGACTTCGGCGGCTTCCGCAACATGGTCGACGCGCTCGGCGGGGTGGAGATCTGCGTGCCCTACAACGTGGCCGACTCGCAGTCGCACCTCTACATCAGTGCCGGGCGACACGTGGTCAGGGGCGCCCAGGCACTGGCTTACGTCCGCACCCGGCACGGCATCGGGAACGGCAGCGACCTGGAGCGGATCGACCGTCAGCAGGCCTTCCTCTCGTCGATGATCAAGAAGGCGACGAGCACCGGCCTGCTGCTGCGACCGGTCAAGCTCTACAACTTCCTCAGCGCCGCCACCAAGTCGATCACCACCGACCCCCAGCTGGGCAGCCTGCGCTCCATGGCGGAGCTGGCGCGCAGCGTCCAGGGCATCGACCCGAAGAACATCTCGTTCGTCACGGTGCCCAACGAGCCCTACCCGGCGGACCCCAACCGTGTGCAGTTCAAGGAGCCGGCTGCCGGCGAGCTGTGGCGCGCCATCCGCTTCGACCGGCCGCTGCCCGGGCACGCCCCGAAGACGCAGCAGCCGCACAGCACGGCCAGCCCGAACGGGTCGCCGCTGCGGACGCCGCCCGAGAACATCCACGTCAGCGTGCTCAACGGCTCCGGGACACCTGGTGCGGCAAGCGACCTCGCGGCGAAGCTGGAGCAGGACGGGTTCGTGGTCGACTCGGTCGGCACCGCAACGAGGCAGGACTACACGACGACGACCGTGCTCCACGACCCGGTCTACAACGAGTCCGGCCGCACTCTCGGAGCGGCGATCCCCGGCTCGACGGTGCGCTCGGACGCGAGCCTGAGCTCGACCTTGGTGGTCATCGTCGGCGCCGACGGCCCCACCGTCGTACCCGTGCACGTCACCGGTTCGACGTCCACCCCCGCGCCGGAGGCGACGATCCAGGCGCGGACCGCAAACCAGAACATCTGCAACTGAGCGCCGCGCACTAGAGTCGGCTGCCTGCCAGGGCCCGCAAGGCCCGCAGCGACCGCAGGACCGATGACGAGCGAGGGGCGTGACATGGACAAGGTGGTGGCGACCGCGGTCGAGGCCGTCGCCGACATCGGCGACGGCGCGACGCTGGCCGTCGGTGGTTTCGGGCTCTGCGGGATCCCCAACGAGCTGATCTCTGCGCTGCACGACGCCGGCAGCACCGACCTGCAGGTCGTGTCGAACAACTGCGGGGTCGACGACTGGGGGCTCGGGGTGCTGCTCGCCGACCACCGGATCGCCCGCATGACCTCCTCGTACGTCGGCGAGAACAAGGAGTTCGCCCGGCAGTTCCTCTCCGGTGAGCTCGAGGTCGAGCTCACGCCGCAGGGCACTCTGGCCGAGCGGCTGCGCGCCGGCGGCAGCGGGATCCCGGCCTTCTTCACGGCGACGGGCGTCGGCACCCAGGTCGCCGAGGGCGGCCTGCCGTGGCGCTACGGCGCCGACGGCTCGGTGGCGCTGGCGTCGGCGGCCAAGGAGACGCGGGAGTTCGAGGTGGCCGGGCAGCGGCGTACGTATGTGCTCGAGGAGGCCATCGTCACCGACTTCGCCCTGGTGCACGCCTGGAAGGGCGACCGGTCGGGCAACCTCGTCTACCGGGAGAGCGCACGCAACTTCAACCCGCTGTGCGCGGCCGCAGGACGCATCACGGTCGCGCAGGTCGAGCACCTCGTCGAGGTCGGCGAGATCCCGCCCGAGGACATCCACACGCCGGGGGTGTTCGTCCAGCGGGTCGTCGCGGTGCCGGACGCGGAGAAGCGGATCGAACGTCGGACCGTGCGACAGCGCGAAGAAGGCACCGTGCGACAGCGCGAAGAAGGCACCGTTCGACAGCGAGGGGAGCAGTCCTGATGGCGCTCACGCGCGAGCAGATGGCGGCCCGGGCGGCGCAGGAGCTCGAGGACGGCCAGTACGTCAACCTGGGCATCGGGCTGCCGACCCTCGTGCCCAACTACCTGTCCGACGACATCACCGTCGTGCTGCAGAGCGAGAACGGCATCCTCGGTGTCGGGCCCTACCCATACGACGGCGACGAGGACCCCGACCTGATCAACGCCGGCAAGGAGACGGTGACCCTGCGCCCGGGCGCCTCGTTCTTCGACTCGGCGATGTCCTTCGGCATGATCCGCGGCGGCCACATCGACGCCGCGATTCTGGGAGCCATGCAGGTGTCGCGCACCGGGGACCTGGCCAACTGGATGATCCCCGGGAAGATGGTCAAGGGCATGGGCGGCGCGATGGACCTGGTGCACGGCGCGAAGCGGGTCATCGTCGTGATGGAGCACGTCGCCAAGGACGGCTCGCACAAGATCGTCGACGAGTGCAGCCTGCCGTTCACCGGCCGCGGGGTGGTCGACCGGGTGATCACCGACCTCGCGGTCATCGACGTGACCGACGACGGCCTTGTGCTGCGGGAGCTGGCACCGGGGGCGACGGTCGAGCAGGTGCGAGCCGGTACCGGAGCCGAGCTGACCGTCCCGGAGGGGATCGCGACCGTCGACCCGCCTGTCTGAGGATCACACCACCGGCGGGCGACCCGCCCGGGTGAGGCGCCATACCGTCGCCCACCGCATCGGCCGACGCGGACCGGGGTCGCACATCAGGCCCTCGCGGAAGCCGGCCAGCCAGAGGCGCAGAGTGCGGGCGCTGCGGAACCGCACCACGGTGATGGCCGACCAGACCGCGAGGTAGACCGGGACCAGAGCCCAGGGCAGGTTCCGTCGCGCGACCCAGACCCGGTTGCGCGCGTTGAGCCGGTAGTAGACGTCGTGCTTGGTCGGCGGCAGCGAGGGATGGTTGGTCACGACATCGGGGGCGTACCAGGTGACGAAGCCGAGGTCCCAGATCCGCCAGGCCAGCTCGACGCCCTCGTGGCCGTACCAGAAGTGTCCCGGCCAGCCGCCGGCGCGCTCGAACACCTCGCGGCGCACCGCGAAGGTCCCTTCCCAGAACCAGCCGACCGCCCCCGGTCGCAACGGGTCACGCCCTCCCGGGCGGGGCACCCAGCGTGGCTGGCCCGGTGCGCCGGTGGGGTCGACCGGGCGGGGCTGCACCACCGCGACTTGAGGGTCGGCATCGAGCACCGCGATCAGTCGGGCAACGACATCGTCGGTCGGCAGGGCGCAGTCGTCGTCGTAGAAGAACAGCACATCGCCCCTGACCTCGGCAGCGCCGACGTTGCGCCCCTCCGGGATCCCGACGTTCTCCGGCAGGTGAAGGGTGCGCACGCCTTCGGGCAGGCCGACCGGCACCCACCCGTTGCCGACGAGCACCACGTCGAGGTCGACACCGACCTGTGCGAGCAGGGTTGTGAGCGCCCGCTCGAGCTCGACCGGACGGGTGCCCTGGCTGAGGACCACCGCGCCGACGCGTGGCAGGTCCCCGGTCACCGCAGCCTGCTCGACGTGACTATCGCGACGAAGTGACCGACGACCGTGACGAGTGCGACCGGGACGAGGACCGCGACCAGCACCCGGGTCGCCGCCAGGTCACCGGTGAACAGGTCGGCGCAGCCGGCGAGCAGTGCCAGCAGGGTGAGCTCCACCGAGTGGAAGACGCGGTGGAACGGGACGAACCCGGCCAGCCGGCGCAGCCGGCGTATCTGGCCGTGGCGCGGCGCCACGGAATCGGCGTCGTCGCGCAGGCGCTCCAGCCCGGCCACGGCCCGGGTCACGTGGACGGCGTCGTTGAGGGCCTTGTTGAACAGCACGAGCACCGAGAGCAAGGCACCCAGGGTGGTCCAGCCTCCGACCGACCCGAGACCGCCGTCGGCGTGGACGCCGAGACCCACCGGGACCAGGCCCTCGGCGACGTAGTGACCCGTCTTGTCCAGGAAGAAGCCCGTGGGCGAGAACGTCTGCCGCCACCGAGCCACCTCGCCGTCACAGCAGTCCCACAGCTGCTGCAGCTGGGCGAAGAACGCCGCGAGGACGGCACCGGCCAGCCCGGGCACGAGCAGAGCGGCCCCGGCGGCGGCACCGGTGAGGATCATCAGCCCGGTCACGGCGTTCGCGCTGATCGAGGTCATCAGCAGCACGCGCGTGACGTACGGCGAGAGTCGACGCAGGTAGAGGTCGGCCACCCAGTGCTCGGAGTTGCGCCGGCCGGTCACCGAGGGCGGCTGGGTCACCTCGCGCAACTGGGCGACGGTCGGCCGCTCAGGCACCTGGGAGCACTTCGCGTCGACGGCGCTCCCCGCCCGCACGGGGGTCGCCGGGCACGCCGGGCACGGTCACGAGCTCTCCTCCTGATCCTCGTCCTCGGGTCGGTCGCGCGCCGGTCGCAGCCGGTCGGGGTCGTCGGGGTCGACGTCCTCCTCGCGGTAGCGGTCGAGGACCGTCCCGAGCTCGCCGTCGGCGACGAGCTCGCCCTTGCGCAGATAGATACCGCGGGTGCAGAACCGCTTCAGGTCGCGCTCGCTGTGCGAGACGAGGAACAGCGTGCGGTTCTCCGAGAGCAGGTCCTCCATCCGCTTGTAGCACTTCTCCCGGAAGTTGCGGTCGCCGACCGCGAGCACCTCGTCGACCAGCACGATGGGCTCGTCGATGCTCGTGATGACCGAGAACCCGAGCCGCACCTTCATCCCGGAGGAGAAGTGGCGGAACGGTGTGTCGAGGAAGTCGCCGATCTCGGCGAAGTCCACGATCTCGTCGAAGCGGCTCTGGATCTCTCGACGGCTCAGGCCGTGCAGCCCCGCGGTCAGCTCGATGTTGTCCCTGGCGGTCAGGTCTCCGACGAAGCCCCCGGTGACCTCGATGAGCGGCGCGACCCCACCGTTGACGGTCACCGATCCCTCGTCGGGCAGCAGCACGCCGGCGATCAGCCGTAACAGGGTGCTCTTGCCCTGCCCGTTGGCCCCGACCAGCCCGACGGCTTCGCCGGCGTTGACGTCGAAGGAGACGTTGCGCAGCGCCCAGAACTCCGTGGCCGGGGCGGCCCGGCGCAGCACGAGGTCCTTCGGGCTGATCCGTCGCTTGCGGTTGCGGTTGAAGCGGATGCCAAGGCCGCGGACCGAGATGGCCGGAAGCATCAGATCTCCTTCAGGATCCGTCGCTCCAGGCCGGCGAACACCGCCGCACCTATCGCGAAGACCAGGCAGGAGTTGAGGGCCGCCACCATGGTCGCGGTCCAGCCCGCGAACTGCTCGGAGAAGAAGACCGAACGGTAGAGGTCGAAGATGCCGGCGAGCGGGTTGATGATGTAGATGTTGCGGAAGGCATGGGGGACGTCCTGCACGCCGTACAGCACGGGCGATGCGTAGAAGAGGAACCGGGTGGCAGCCCGCATCACCCGCTCGATGTCCGGGAAGACCACCGCCACCGGCGCGAGGATCAGGCCGACACCGACGAGCAGGATGGTCTCGATCAGGACGGCGAGCGGGACCAGCAGCAGGAAGCCGAGGTTGATGCTGACCTCGTTGTGGTAGGCCAGCGCGATCGCGGCTATGACCGGGATCGTCAGCACGAACTCGACGCCGAGGCTCGCGACCGTGCGGAAGACCCAGATCTCTCGCGGGAGGTTGGTGGAGCGCACCAGCCGGGAGTCGCGATTGAGCGCCTTGACCGCCTGGTGCAGCACGCCGTTGGCCCAGTACCAGGGAAAGATGCCCGTGACCAGGAAGAGCAGGTAGGGCTCGCGTCCGACCGACCGCGAGAAGATCTGGGTGAAGACGGTCCAGTAGACCGCCGCCATGAGCATCGGCTCGAGCACCGACCAGAAGTAGCCGAGCACCGAGTCGGCGTACTTGACCTTGAGGTCCCGGGTGACGAGCAACGTGAGAATCTGCCGCCGTGACCAGAGTGCAGCAATTCTCGCCGAACTCACCTCTCCCAACACAAGATCCGGCGTTGGCAGGCGGTTATGCACTCACGCGAGCGCGCCTGAGCCGCGCCAGCGCCTGCGGCAACGCAAAGACCGTATCACTGCCGATCTGACCGCCCGGGCCGGCGTCACCCGCTGTAGAGATCCACGAACTCTGCCACCCGATCGCGGACGTCGGCCGACGTCAGCTGCAGGTGCTCGAGGATGGTGAAGCGATCCGGCCTGGTCCTTGGTGCATAGTCGATCGCGGCGCCGAACTGTTCCGCGGACAACCCCAAGTCCGAAGGAACGCGCGGCAGCTCGTGGCGCCGGAGGCAGGCGTCGACCAAGGCACCCGCCGCAGTGTCCTTGCGCAAGAACGAGGCGAAGAGGGCGCCCATGCCGGCCAGTTCGCCGTGGCTGCCGGCGCCCGGGAAGAGATGCTCGATCGCGTGCAGGATCTCGTGATCGGCGCCGCTGCACGGTCGGCTCGATCCAGCCGCTGCCATGGCCAGCCCGGAAAGAACTAGAGCTTCCGCGAGAGCGACGAGGAACCGGTCCGAGTCGATGCCGTCGGTGCGGTGCAGGATCGACTCGGCCGCGGTCTGCGCGAACGTCACAGCCAAGCCGTCCACCGGCTCTGATCGCTCCACGGCCGCCAGCCGCCAGTCGTCGATGGCCGAGAGGTTGCTGACCACGTCACCCACCCCGGAGCGAACCATCCGCGGCGGGGACGAGCGGACGTAGTCGAGGTCGACGACGACCGCGATGGGCAGGCTCACCCCGAACGAGCCCTTGCCGCCCTCGTACTCCAGCGAGCTGACGGGGGAGGCGATCCCGTCGTGAGCCAGGTTGGTGGCCACCGCCACCATCGGCAGAGCCGACCGGGTGGCCGCGTACTTGGCGACGTCCAGCGTCCGCCCACCACCGATCCCCACCAGGGCGTCGAAGTGCTTGCTGCGCAAGGCAGCCTGCAGCTCGCCGGCCGCATCAACCGTTCCGCCGCGGACGGTGAAGACCTCCGCATTGCCCAGCGTGGGCCGGATGGAGTCGGCCAGCCGCTCGCCCTGGCCCGGACCGACGGCGACGGCCACGTGACCGTCTGCGGAGATGCGACGGTCCGCCAGCAGGTCACCGAGCCCCGACACCGCGCCGGCCCGGATGTCGATGAACAGCGGAGCCAGCAGCATGCGCGCTAGTAGTGGCACGCGATCTCCCTCGCCCGGGCCAGGTCGACGTGGTCGTCGACCTCGACCCAGGAGATGCCACGCACAGGCGCCACTGAGATCGCGCCGCCCTGATCGGTCATGGCCTGGTAGCCGTCCT
>JAVEDG010000207.1 GCA_030841245.1 Actinomycetota bacterium | reverse complement strand
CCTCGAGTGTCGAACCGACGTCGACGCCCAGGCCGCCGGCGATCGCGGTGATGGCGGTGCGGTAGTCGTGCTCCGGCTCACCGCTGGGGTCGCCGAGGACCGAGGGCAGGCCCGACCGGAAGCCTTTGTGGTAGACGGCGTGGTAGGCCAGGGAGAGCAGATGCAGCTCCGGCGCCGGCACGAGCGCGCCGCTGCGGTGACACGTGGCGGAGTCGAGGATCTGGCGGGCCAGGCCGGGCGGGTAGTACGAGACGCTTTGGTAGTCCGTCCCCGGCAGCCCGCTCTCGGTGTAGAGATCGAGGGGGCGCGTTCCCGAGTCCTCTCCCAGCAGAGCCTCCACCGCGGCCAGGTCCTCGTCGGCGACGAGGATGTCGAGATCCTCTCCCTCATCCACCTCCGGGAGGTCCTCGAACCAGCGGAGCACGACGTAGCGGATGCTCGCCGAGGAGAGACGGCCGAGCAGGCCTGCCGGGCCCCAGACGGGTGAGTAGTAGCGCCGGGGCCGAACGGCGGCCGCCCGGCTGACCCGGCTGACCTGGAGCCGCTTCGCACCGAGTGACTCCGTGGTGCACCCGCGCAGCCAGCCCGAACGCTCCGCGAGGTGCCGGGCGATCCGGCCCTCGTACTGGGCACGCCCATGCGAGGCCGGAGACACGACGTAGCGGACCCGGGCCAGGTCCACGGGGTGCCACAGGGCACGCACGTGAGTCCCGCGCAGGATCAGCACGTCGGTGTCGCAGCGACCTGGGTCGCTGAGTGCGCGGATCGGCTGCAGCCGGTCGGCGAAGGCCCCGGCCTCAGCACGAAGCACCGCCAGGCGCTCGGGCTCGACCAGCCCGAGGTAGCGGTGGCAGCCGCGAGCGGCCAGGTCCAGCATGGTGGTCAGGTCGGTGATGCCGACGTCGATGACCCGGTTCGACGCCGAGAAGACCGAGCTCTCCTTCACGAGGAGCACGGTAGGACATCGGGACGGGCGGCCGCATGGTTCGGCCAAAGCCAGAGCGGTCAGCAGGTAGGCTTCATCCTCTGCCGCTTGCTCGGCGGGGGGCTGGCGCACGTCCAGGAACGGTGGGGGAGGGAGTTCTCTGTTGCCCAGGAGGGTGGACGCAGGTCGACCTGTCGGCAGGTCCTCACCGCTGGCGGTGGCCCGTCGGGCGCGGGCGGCCTGGCAGCGCATCTCACCGTTCTTCGGCGCGTCGCGCCCCAAGATCATCGGCTTGGTGATCGCCTCGGTCGCCGCCGGCATATCTGAGGCCGGCCTTCTCGCCCTGGTCGCCGCCATCGCAGGGGCCCTGTCCGACGGACGCTCATCAGTGCATTCGCACCTCGGCCCGCTCGGCATATCCGGAAGCATCGTTTTCCTGCTGGTCATCGGTGTGGGCCTTGCCGTCGTGCGTGGAGTCCTCCAGGTCGTGATGGCCTATCTGCCGGCACGCATGTCTGCTGATGCCATGGCAAACCTGCGGCGTCGGCTGTTCGATGTGTTCACGGACGCCTCGTGGTCAGTCCAGGCCTCGGAGCGTGACGGGTACTTCCAGTCGATGTCGAACACGCACGTGTCCAGCACCTGCCAGGCCATCCTGGCTGTCGGTGCGGGTATCAGCGCGGTCCTCATGTTCCTGACGTTGCTCGCGTCTGCGTTCGCGCTCAGCGTGATCACGGCGCTCATCATCATGTCCGCGTCGATCTTTCTCTTTCTCATGCTGCGACCGCTCTCACGTAGGTTACGGAGGTATGCCCGAGCGCTGAGCGCGGAGAACGTGGAGTACACGAAAGGCGTCCAAGAGGTCGTCCTCATGGCCGAAGAGATCAAGGTCTTCGGCGCGAGCGCCTCTTATCGGAAGACCTTCTACGAGGCGATCGCCAGGGTGAGGAGCCCGCTCCTCAACACCCGCTTTCTCTCGCGCGCGGTCCCGGCCACCTACCAGAGCGTCGCCCTGCTGCTGTTGATCGTCGCGCTCTGGGTGGTCTCACTCGCCGGCACGGCACACGTCGCAGAGCTCGGCGGCGTTGTCCTCATCCTGATCCGGTCCTTCACATACGGGCAGCAGATCCAGAGTGCGATCGCGAGCATGGACGAACTGATCCCCTTCATGCACCGGCTGGGTGACGCCATCGACAACTATGCGTCCAACCCTCAGCAGGACGGAACCGACGAGCTTCCCGTGATCGAAAGTATCGCGCTGGACCAGGTGCGCTACTCCTACGTGCCCGGCATCGAGGTGCTGCACGGGATCGACTTCGAGGCGAGAATGGGCGAGGCAATCGGGATCGTCGGCCCGTCGGGTGCCGGGAAGTCGTCGATTGTTCAGTTGCTCCTGCGGCTAAGAGACCCGCTGGAGGGAGCGGTACAGGTCAATCGCATCGACGTACGTTCCTTCCGCCGCGTCGAGTGGCAGAAGCACGTCGCATACGTCCCCCAGTCACCGCAGATCGTCTGGGGCTCCGTGTCGGACAACATCCGCTTTTTCCGACCGCACCTGGACGACGCGGCGATCCAGCAAGCCGCGCGGCGCGCGCACATCCATGACGAGATCCTGTCGTGGCCGGACGGCTACAACACCATAGTCGGTCAGCGGGCATCGGCGGTCTCGGGCGGCCAACGCCAACGGATCTGTCTCGCGCGGGCGCTGGCCGGAGACCCGGATGTGCTGATCCTTGACGAGCCGACTAGTGCGCTGGACGTCAAGTCCGAGATGGCGGTCCAGAAGTCGCTCGATGAGCTGCGGGGACGGGTCATCCTCTTCCTCGTCGCACACCGGCTGTCCACCTTGTCCATCTGCGACCGGGTGATGGTCATCAAGGACGGTCAGCTCGAGGCGATCGACACGCCTGAGCGGCTGCTGACCACGAACGGCTTCTACCGCGAGGTCAGCGACATCACCCGAAGCCAGTCGATCGGCTGATCCGTTGAACCGATCAGCAAGCCCGGATGGCCGCCGGGGATGACCGCAGCGAACCAGCATCGGATCGCGATCGGCGTCGTCACCTACCAGCGACCGATCGGGCTGCGTCGGACGCTGGACGGAATCGCTGACATGGACCTCGCGGGTCTTGGCACGGAGATCTCGATCGTCGTCGTCGACAACGACCCAGACCTTTCCGCCCGGGTGGTCGTCGACGGCTTCCGGGCGGCCAGCCATCTCGAGGTGACCTACCAGGCCGAGCCCCGACGTGGGATCCCGTTCGCGAGGAACACAGCGGTCCAAGCCGCGGGTGCGGTCGACTTCATTGCGTGGATCGACGACGACGAGGTACCGGTCCCGACCTGGCTCCGTCACATACTTGACGCCGAGCGTCGTTTCGGCGGTGACGTCCTCATCGGCCCTTCAGAACCGCGCTTCCCGCCGGGGACACCGAAGTGGGTCGGCGCCGCAGGCGTCTTCGAGCGCCGACGGTTCGCGACCGGCAGCACTATTCCCGCGAACTACGCACGCACCAGCGGTGTGCTGATCCGCAGGAGCTCGCTGCCCCAGAGGGACGCGGTATTTCGTGAGGACCTGCGGTTCACCGGAGGTTCGGACCGTGCGTTGTTCCTCGAGATGGAGGGCGCCGGGGCGCGGTTCGTGTGGGTGGACGAGGCGGTCGTGCTGGAGTTGGTCCCTGAGTCGCGCACCAGGCCGAGATGGATCTTCCAGCGTGCGTACCGGATCGGGGTGAGCAAGAGCACGACGAGTACGGACCGGGCTGGCGTCCGAGTGCGGGCAGCACGCGTGGCTGTGGGTTCGCGCAAGATTGTCCTGGGGTTGCTGGTCGCCATGCTCGGCTGGCGGCATGGCAGGGCTGCAGCCGCCCGAGGACTCTGGCAGTGCTTCCACGGCGCGGGCCTGGTCGCAGGCGCTCTTGGGCTCAGGTACCACGAATACCGGCGTCACCATGGCATTTAGTAGCCACGACCGTGCTGCCGCCCCGGCTGCGCTCGGCCGCGCCGTTCGGTTGCGCCGACTGGTACCGGGCGAGCCCCAGTGGCTGCGGCTGGCGACCGCCCGTCTCGGGATGCGCAGAGCTCCCGGTTTCGTCATCGTCGGAGCCCAGAAGGCCGGCACCAGTGCGCTGTATCGCTATCTGCTCAAGCACCCGGATGTGACCGGCGCGGCGGTGAAGGAGACCCACTACTTCGACCGCCACTATGACCGTGGCTCGCACTGGTATCTCAGCCAGTTTCCTCTTCGGACCACCACGTGGTTGACCGGGGAGGCGACCCCTTACTACCTCTTCCATCCGCAGATCCCGCGAAGGCTAGGTGAGCTGGTGCCGGACGCACGGCTGGTGGTGCTGGTCAGGGAGCCCGCAGCGCGCGCGTACTCGCACTATCGGCACAACGTTCGCTTCCACCCCCCGCTGCCGAACTTCGAAGAGGCGCTCGCGCTTGAGGAACGCCTCTTTGCGGCTCGCGGCGGCGAACCCGGATTCTTCGACAGCGACGAGTGCCACCTGCACTCGTACGCCGCCCGCGGCAGGTACGTTGAGCAACTCCGGCGATGGTTCGAGCACTTCGCGGCCGACCAGGTGCTGGTGCTGCAGAGCGAGGAGTTCTACCAGGATCCCGCCGCAGGCTTTGCCACGGTGCTCCGTTTCCTGGGGCTGCGGGACTGGCAGCCTGAGCGTTTCGCAGTCTTCAACCAGGGCAGCTACTCAGCTCACGAGCTCGACCCCGGGACGGCCGCCAGCCTGAGCGAGCGGTTCCGGAGCCACAACCGCGAACTCGAGGAGCTGCTGGGCCGGAGAATGGACGGCTGGGCTTAGCACGCGTCGGCGAAGAGGCACCCGTACCGGTCGGCACGCTCGACCAGTTCTTCTCGGCGGTGAAGCCGTTGTCTGCTCTCATCGTCGGCATGAAAACCGCAGGGTGCTCGCTGAGGTGGGCCCAGGGCGCGGCCATGCCCGCCTTCATCGCCCCGATGATGATGAAGTCCCGAACCGCGTGGTGGCGATACCAGCGAGCTTCTGAGCCTTCGGACTAGGCAGAGGCGGCCGAACGACGGCTCAGTGTCGGCGGGTCCGGCCACGCGCGACCAGCAACAGCGGTACGCCCACGGCGATCAGGAGGAGCCCCAGCCACATGGGGGCAAGACTTCCGCCGGTGTGCGGGAGGATCCCCAACTGGGTCCCCTTGACCGCGGTGTCGTCCGTCGGCTTGACGCTCGGCGGGTAGTCGGCGGCAAGAGCCGAGCCCACGCTGCTGAACGAAGCCACGACAAACACGGCCAACCAAAGACTGGCTCGACGCACGATCATCTCTTCAACCCCCCACGGGCGGTAGTGGACGTAGCATGTCGCTTACCCGCTTCCAGGTCAAGTGAACAGCCCGTCACGCTGCGGTTTGTCACCCGTTCGGCCCCTTGATCGTTCTGACCCGGCCGATAGTCCTTCCCGGGCCGATCGGGTCATCTACACTCGCCCGAGGCGTCCTGGGGGAAGGGGAGTTGTGGTCGAGCGCGCGGTGGTCACCGGGGGGGCCGGGTTCCTGGGTTCCCATCTGTGCGAGCGGTTGCTCGACGCGGGTATCGACGTTGTTTGCCTGGACAATTTCCTGACCGGAACGGCGGCGAATGTCGCCCATCTGGCCGGACGCCCCGGTTTCGAGCTGGTCGACGCGGATGTGACCGCATTCGTCGACATCGCAGGTGACGTCGACTATGTCCTGCACTTCGCATCCCCAGCGTCGCCGATTGACTACTTACAGTTACCGATTCAGACCATGAAGGTCGGTTCCCTCGGGACGCTGCACACCCTCGGGCTGGCCAAGGCGAAGGGCGCCCGCTTCCTGCTCGCCTCCACGTCGGAGACGTACGGCGACCCCCAGGTCCACCCGCAGCCCGAGTGGTACTGGGGACACGTCAACCCGGTCGGACCGCGGGGTGTCTATGACGAGGCGAAGCGTTTCGCCGAGGCGTTGACGATGGCCTACCGCAGGTACCACGGGGTCGACACCGCGATCGTCCGGATCTTCAACACTTTCGGGCCTCGGATGCGGCCGAACGACGGCAGGGCGATCCCCAACTTCATCCGGCAGGCGCTGACCGACCAGCCGCTCACCGTGGCCGGCGACGGCACCCAGACCCGGTCGGTCTGCTACGTCGACGACCTGGTCGACGGGATCCTCCGGCTGCTGCTCGCCGATGCCGCCGGCCCGGTGAACATCGGGAACCCGGACGAGATGTCGGTCCGTGACCTGGCGGACATGGTCATCCGCGTGACCGGCTCCCGTTCGACGGTCACCTTCGTCTCTCGGCCGGAGGACGACCCGTCGGTCCGACAGCCGGACATAAGTCTGGCCCGCGAGCTTCTCGGATGGGAGCCGCGGGTGACCGTCGAGGACGGGCTGAAGCTGACGGCGGCCTGGTTCCGCGAGCACCCAGAGTTCTACGCTGCCACCGCGCATCGAGCGGCATCCCAGCCGGCCCCCGAGGTCGGGGGTCAGTTTCCACATGACCACTCGGGCGCGTCATGAGCATGAGCGAGCCGAAGATTGCGGTCATCGGTACCGGCTATGTCGGGGCCATCACCTCAACCTGCTTCGCCTGGCTGGGTGGCGTCGAGGTCTGGGGCCTGGACACGGACCCTGGGCGGGCCGGTCAGCTCGCCATGGGCCAGGTCCCGTTCTACGAGCCCGGGCTACCCGAGTTCTTGGCCGAGACGATCGCCACCGGCCGCCTGACCTTCACGGTCAGTCCGCACGAAGCCCTGACGGACGCCGACGTCGTCTTCCTGTGCGTCGGCACTCCCAGCGGGGCAGACGGCAACCCCGACCTGTCCCAGGTCGAGTCGGCGGCGCGCACGTTGGCCCCTTTCCTGCGCGACGGAACGGTCGTGGTGAACAAGTCCACCGTTCCGGTCGGTTCCGGGAACTGGGTGCGGACCTTGCTCGAGGACTCGCTGCCACGCGCTGACCGGCCCGCGTTCCAGGTCGTCTCGAACCCGGAGTTCCTTCGCGAAGGCACCGCCATCGACGACTTCCTGTTTCCGGACCGGGTTGTGCTCGGCGGAGACGAAAGCGGGCTGCGCCGGGTGGCCGAGCTCTACCGCCCCATCCTGGAGCAGGCATTCGAGGGCGGCCGCCCGGAACGCCTGCCCGAGCTGATCACGACGGGGCTCACTTCGGCCGAGATGACCAAGTACGCTGCGAATGCCTTCCTCGCGATGAAGATCAGCTTTGCCAACGAGATCGCGGGCCTCTGTGAGCTGGTCGGTGCGGACGCGCGAGAGGTCCTGCCCGCGATCGGTGCGGACCGCCGGGTGGGTCGGCCCTTCCTAAGCCCTGGGCTTGGTTGGGGTGGCTCGTGTTTCGGCAAGGACGTCTCGGCGTTGGTTGCCACAGGCCTGGAGTACGGCTACACGTCGGGGCTGCTTTCGGCAACGGTCGAGGTCAACCTGGCGCAGCGCGCTGCCGTGATCCGGCGGCTGCAGCGCGAGCTTCGGGTACTCAAGGGCCGTCGCATCGCGGTCCTCGGGCTGGCCTTCAAGCCGGGCACCGACGACCTGCGAGATGCGCCCGCACTCGACATCATCCGTCGGCTGCTCGCTGCTGGGGCGGGTGTCGCGGCATATGACCCGGTCGTCAAGACCTTGCCTCCCGACCTCTCCGCGGTCCGTCTCGCGGCCGACGTCGCCGAGGCGGCCGACCAGGCGGACGCAGTCCTGCTGGCCACTGAGTGGCCCGAGTTCCAGGACGTCGACCCTTCGGCCGTGGCCGCCGCGATGAAGGGTGATCTCGTCCTCGACGGACGAAACGTCCTCGACCCCCACGCCTGGGCGTCAGCCGGGCTCCGAGTCGTGGGCGTCGGCTGGTAGTCGACCGCCGCATCGTGGCTTTGGCTGGTCACCCGCGCAGCTCGTCGATGTCGCCGTCGGCCCGGTCCCAGTCCGAGTAGAAGACGTCAAACACCGGTTGGGTGATCTCGCGGACCCGATCCTGGTCTCGCCGGCTCATCTGCGTCCGCCATGCCTGGCTCAGGGCGGCGCTGTTCCGGCGCAGCAGGTGGACGGCACCGGCGGTGGGCGTGACGGAGTTGTCTTTCCCCGTGTACCGGCGGGCGAGCTCGGCCAGGTTCGTCGGAGCATCGAGACCGGCGGCCCGGAAGATCAGCGCGAGCGTCTCCTCACCTGCCCGGCCGAGCCGCTCCATCGGGATCACGACCACCTGGGCGCCCTCCCTCACCTGCCCCAGAACGGCCTGGTACAAGCAGGTCCAGGCGAGTGCCCCCGTCTCGATGTCGTCCACCTCTCCGTCTCCCCGGCCGGAGAGGAGGTCGGGAAAGTATCGCGCGGCGAGGTCGAACCGGCCGCGTAGCGACTCCAGTTCAGGCTCAGCCGGCCACCCGACCCTGCGGAGGCTGAGGATCCACGAGCACGGGTGGCGAATCGTCACCAACGCCGGCCCGCGGGTGACCCGGGCTTGGAGACCGTTCAACGCGAGCAGGGCGAAGGGGTCCTTGATCACCGCTGTTCCGCCGCGGTTCGCCCGCCACAGCC
>JAVEDG010000193.1 GCA_030841245.1 Actinomycetota bacterium | reverse complement strand
ATGCGGTGGTCCCGCACCAGCAGCAGCACGACCACGAAGAGCACCACCCCGACCGCCGTCCAGGTCAGCTGCGCGGGCGCGGAGGCGGCTGGTGCCGCCAGGTGCTGCTGGGCGGCCCGGTCGCTGTAGGCCAGGTCCAGCCGGTGGATGACGGCCAGCCCGAGCCCGTTCACCATGGTCACGGCGGGCAGCAGGATCGGGTCGGCGTCGGGGGCCAGCCGCCGCAGCGCCAAGTGGGCCAGCCCGAACAGCACGCCCAGCCCCACGCCGTACCCCACGATGCCGGCCGGCAGCGCCCCGTCGAGTGCGAGACCGACCTCGGCATAGGCGGCCATCGCCACTACCAGCGCCGGCACGAGCAGGGCGAGCTCCACGTTGCGCGGGTTGCGACGCCCGGCGGGGCTCACGAGGACGTCCCACACGCGCGGCGGACCCTCGCGTCGGAGCTCGGGCTCGGGGACGGGGTGGGCGACGGGGACGACGTGGCGCCGGCGCGCTTCTTCTTGCTGGTCCGCGTGGTCCTCGTGGGCGACGGAGACGCCGTAGCGGCGATGCGGGCGTGCCGGCACTGGGTGGCCTGGTCGCGCAGGTTCGCGACGATGTGGTGGGCACCGGCCAGCCCGTCGGCCGTGAGCTTGGACCTGACCAGCTCGCGTTGGAAGGGCTGCAGGTCGCTCAGAGCTATGTTCTCTCGCTCGTAGAGGCTGGAGGTCTCGAACGGGCCGACGTCCTGGGTCAGCCCGCGGAAGATGGCGACGTGCCCTGTGCCGTCGGCACCGACGTAGTACTGCGACCTCGCCCAGCCGCGAGCCGCGAAGCCACCGCCCACCAGCAGCGCGAGCACGACGACCAGCACCAGGACCCGCCGGCCCCAGCGCGGGGAACGCTCGTCGTCCTCGAACTCCTCGAGGTGACCCGGCTCGGCCGGTGGCGGGGCCAGGGCGCCGGCCTTCGCGGCCGCCGTGCTGCCGCCGCTGCGCTGGGACACTCCCTCGGCTGCCGCGCCCACCACGACGGGTACGGCGGAGGGCCGTCCCGCCTCGTCGAGGTCGACGACGTCGGCGACGATCGCCGTGATGTTGTCGGGTCCGCCCCCGCGCAGCGCAAGCTCGATCAGGGCCTCGGCCACGGCGTCCGGGTCAGCGGCGCCGTCCAGTGTCTCTTCGAGAGTCTCCTCGCTGACCACGTTGGACAGCCCGTCGCTGCAGAGCAGGTACCGGTCGCCGACCCGGGCCTCGCGCACCGACAGGTCGAGGTCCATCCCCTCCCGGCCGTCGAGCGAGTTGGTGATCAGGTTGCGCTGCGGGTGGTGGTCGGCCTCCTCGGCCGTGATCCGGCCCTCGTCGACCAGGGTCTGCACGAACGTGTGGTCGCGGGTGATCTGCTGCAGGCTGCCATCGCGGAGCAGGTAGGCCCGGGAGTCGCCCACGTGGGCCAGGCCGAACCGTGACCCGCTGCGCAGCAGGACGGTGAGCGTGGTGCCCATCCCCTCGAGGTCCGGCTCGCCTTTGACCATGTCGCGCAGGTAGGTGTTGGCGGCGCGCACCGATCGGGAGAGCTGGTCGAGCAGGTCGCCACCCGGTGAGTCCTCGTCCAGCGAGGACATGATGGCGACGGCGACGGACGACGCGACCTCCCCGGCGGCCGCGCCCCCGACACCGTCGGCGACCACGAGCAGCCGCGGCCCGGCGTACCCGGAGTCCTCGTTGATCTCGCGCAGCAGCCCGATGTCCGAGCGTGCGGCGTAGCGGAGCGCGAGCGCCATCGGTCTACTTCCGCAGCTCGACTGCGGTCTTGCCGATGCGGATCGGCATCCCGATCTTCACCGGCGTCGGGCCGTTGACCTTGGACCGGTCGAGGTAGGTGCCGTTGGTCGAGCCCATGTCCTCGACCATCCACTGGCCGTCCTGCTGGAAGAGGCGTGCGTGCCGGCTCGAGACGTAGTCGTCGTCGAGGACGATCGTCGAGTCCTGCGAACGTCCGAGGGTGACCGGCGCGTCTGCCAGCCGGATGCTGGTCCCCGACAGGGCCCCCTGGGTGACCACCAGCATGCTGGGCACGCCCCGCTTGCCCTTGGCCTCCTTGGCGGGCTTGGCCGGTCTCGACTGGCGCGGTGCCGGCGCCTGCCGGCCGCCGGCGCCGCGGGGCGTCGCCCGCCGCCCGAACAGGTCCGAACGCATGACCGACACGACCATCAGCACGAACAGCCAGAGCAGCGCGAGGAAGCCCAGCCGGATGATGGTGAGGGTCAGCTCGGACATGTTGGTCATGTCGTCGCCTCCCTGGGGGTCGAGGTCATCCGGAGCAGCTCACCCCGTGCCCCGGTGGAAGACGAGGGTGGTGTTGCCCAGGAGGATGGTCGCGCCGTCCTCGAGAGCGGCCTGCTGGACGCGCTTGCCGTCGACCACGACCCCGTTGGTCGACCCGGCGTCGACAACGGTTGCTGCCTCGCCGTCGACGCGGACCTCCGCGTGGTTGCGGGAGACGCCGGGGTCCTCCAGGCGGACGTCCGCCTCGGCGCCCCGTCCGATGCGGGTCACCGCCCCGTCGAGCGGGTACGTCGTGTCGCCGAAGGCCAGCCAGGGGCGGCCCGGTGTCCTCGGGGCCGGTGAGGCGGCGGGCTTCTCGGTCGGCCCGGCCACCGCGCTGCTGCGCACCCGGAACTGCCCGGTCCCCAGCTCGCTCACCTGCTCGAAGGTGATCGTCACCGGGCCCAGGAACGAGTAGCCCTGCTCCTCGGCGTGCTCTCGGACCATCGACGCGAGCTCGCTGCCGAGGGCCTCGGCGTAGACGTTGAGCCGCTCGTGGTCGTGGTCGCCCAGCTCCACCACGAACGCGTTGGGGACCATGGTGCGCCCGCGCGCCACGATCGCGGCCCGGTCGTCGCACTCGCGCTGCAGCGCCGAGGCGATCTCGACCGGCTGCACCTCGGCCTTGAAGGCACGGGCGAACGGTCGGTTGACCATCTCCTCGATGCGGCGCTCGAAACGCTGCAGCACGCCCACGCCACACCTCCTCGACGGCTCTGGCCGCATAGGGGTCGGCCCGGCTACGCGATCGTATCCGGGCCCCTTGACCGCGCTCGTTCCCCGCCCGGGCACTCCTTACGCCTGCGGGCCGCCGGGACACCGGCGGGCCGGAATCCCGCTGGTCACAGCGTGTTAGCCTCGTTGCGCTCGCGCGAGTGGCGGAACAGGCAGACGCGCACGGTTCAGGTCCGTGTGTCCGCAAGGACGTGGGGGTTCAACTCCCCCCTCGCGCACATCAGGTCGGCAGGTCAGCCCAGGAGGCTGACCCCTCTGGCGATGACGATGACGGACAACACGATGGCCGACACCGACTCGGTCGCCATCAGCATCTTGGCGCGGTGCGACAGCGGCATGGTGTCGGTCGGGCTGAACGCCGAGGAGTTGGTCACGGACACGTAGAAGTAGTCGAGGAACGCCGGCGACCAGTCGGACCTTGCGGAGGAGCGCGCGGCAACCTCTGCGATCGCGTCGTAGTCCTCGTCCTGCGGGAACCGGAAGTCGGCCGGTGGGACCTGTTGGCGTGGGGTGCGGGCACGCCTGACGGGTCCGCCTCGATCGAGCTCCCAGAACGCCAGCGCGAAGACGATCATGTTGGTGACCCAGACCTGTCCGGCGCCGAGCAGGAGCTGCCCGCCCTGGGTGGCGTGGCTGTTCACCAGCTGGTCCACGAGCAGCGTGAGGGCGACGGCGTTGGCCAGCGCGATCAGCAGCACCAGGCCGATGGCGAGCAACCGCAGGGCCTTCGTGTCCCTGGTCATTCGTTTCGGGTTGGCCAGCACCAGAGGCAGGAACAGCACCAGCTCCAGAAGCGGTACGGCGAGACGGGGCCCGACGATGAGGGGGTTCGGCAGCAGCAGGTAGAGGGCCATCGCGGCCACGACGGCGGTCGCGGCGGGGAAGCGGGACTCCCCGGGATTGCGCCGTTCGGCGCCATCCCCGGCGGATGAGCGCTCAGCGCTCCGGGAGTCACTCACCGCACCACGTCGCCCGGACTCCGCCCACGTCATCATCGTCGCCCACCCGAGTGCACTTTGCCCGGGTCGCCACTCCGGGGCGGTCTCTCCGGGCGCCCCGGACTCAGCCGCCTCCTGGCTGATCGATCTTCGCCAGGTGGTCCGCGGGCTCGTTGCGCCACTCGATGAGGAACAACATCGCGTCGTCGCTCGTCGTCCCGCCTCGTTCGTGCATCAGGGCGTGGGAGAGGCGCCGCACCGTCTGTTGGACAGGTCCACCGCTCTGCTCGGCTCGCTCGAGATGGTCGATCAGTCGTACGTCGCCGAACTGCTCGCTGCCGGTGACGTGCTCTTCGGTGATGCCGTCCGTGTAGAACAGGACCCGGTCGCCGGGCTCCAGTGCTTCCTCGCTGACGTGCGGGGTCCCTCCGCCGACTCCGGCCGGAAGGGTCGTCTGGCCGTGGAGCGCGCGCACGACACGGCGGTTGCGCAGCAACAGCGGATGCGGATGCCCGGCGTTGACCCACTGCATCAGCCCCGAGCTCACGTCGAGCCGCGCCATCTGGGCGGTGACGAAGTGGTCCGGCGCGAACTGGGCCGCGATGGCGCGGTCGATGCTTCCGTAGAGATCGGCCAGCTCGACGTCGCCTCGTCGGGCGTGACGGTAGGCCGCGACGGCGACTGTCGCCATCACTGCTGCGTCCAGGCCGTGGCCCATGGCGTCGATGATGGCGACGTGGAGCAGGCTGTCGTTGAGCGCATAGTCGAAAATGTCTCCGCCGACCTCGTAGGCGGGTTCCAGTATCCCGGCCACCGCCACCTGCGGGGTCGTCATCATCAGGGGTGGAAGAAGGGACCAGAGCATCTCGGCGGACAGGCTCATCGAACGGCGACGGCGCGCTTGGAAGAAGCGGTCGGTGTAGCCGCTCTTGGTCACCAGTACGTCGGCCACCAGCCCGGCGAAGCGCCGCGCCAGCCGTCGGTCGTCGTCGTCGGGGCTGTCCGCGGTGAAGGCCAGCACCCCGACACGGTCGGTGCCGTCGAGCAGCGGCACGAACAACCGGACTCCGCCAGTGAGCTCTTGCTCCATCAGGGCATCACCCAGGAACGCCCGCCCGGCGAGCGACCCCTCGATCGGTTCGGCCTTGCCACCGACCAGGCCCCTGCCGGGCAGCGGCACCAGCGTCATCTGGTCGTAGTCCTGCAGGAAGACGGCGACGTCGCGGCCGCCGATCGCGGCGATCACCTCCGCGACCAGTGGGGCGATCAACTGTGGCGGCATCTCATGGGCCCGGTCGATCATCGTTCCCAACAGCCGCTCGCCGAAGCCCTCTGAGCGGTCGGAAGCGGCCGGGGACCCAGGAGATCCGTGTGCCACGTGCGACATCCTCGCCGACGCCCGTCACCGCCGAGACGCCGGTCCGACGCGCTGAGCGTGCAGACACGTCGGGTCGTCCACCAGAGGCGGTGTGACCAGGGCCGTTGCGGGTTGGATGCGCTGCACCCGGGCAGGCTCAGGTATGACGCAAGCCAAGTTCTCCCTCCCAGCCGCGCACTCGAGCGCGGGCGAGGCGAGAGACCGGCTGCGTGGCCTGCTGCCCCTCTGGGCGGATGAGGAGCGGCAGACGGCCGTGCTGCTTCTGTCCGAGGTCGTGACCAACGCCCTCCGTCACGCTCCCGGTGCCATGGACGTGAGCCTGACCGAGGCCCACGGTCGCCTGTTCGCGAAGGTCCATGACGACAGCCCCTCGGCGCCGATGTCTCGCGAGGGTGACGAGTTCGGCGGGCGCGGGATGGACATCCTGGACGCCCTCGCGCACCGGTGGGGAGTCCACCAGCATTTCCATGACGGCAAGACCGTCTGGTTCGAGATGCACAACGCCTGACGGAGCACGGGGCCGCAGGTCGGTGACCTGCGGACCCGGCTGCGGAACATGTGTTACCGCGTTGAGCCAGTCGTGGCGCGGCGTCAGGCGTGAGCCCCCACCCGGGTGGCCCCCACCACCGGGTCACGGTCGGTCGGCCGGACGGTCAGCACCACGCCGGCCACCGCGGCCCACGCGAGGAACAGCATCGAGGCGAGGAAGCCGACGGGCGTCAGCTGCGCCACGCCGAGGACGAGAGCCGACCAGCCGAGCCACGCCGGCACCGACCGGCTCAAAGCGGCGGCCGTCGCGACGCCGATCGTGAACACCGCCGCTCCGGCTCCCATCCCGAACGCCGCACCCCACGAGTGCACGGCCTGCAGCGCGGCCGCCGAGAGGTGACCGTCACCACCGACGCCCCCGAGGAACGAGTAGACAGCCCCGCCGAACCCGTCGGCGACCGTGTCGACCGCCGCACCGACCAGGACCAGGCTGGCGATCACGGGCGAGTACGTGCGCACCCGGGCCGCGAGGCCGACGGCGAAGAGGGCGAAGAACACAGCGGACCACTCGAGCAGCCGGCCCCCGGCGGCCACGTTGGCATGGTGGACCCGGTAGAACTCGGCGAGCCTGCCCGGTGACGTGGACTCGTCCGGGAACGGCCCGATGGTCAGATTGCCGGCGATGCTGAGCACCGCGAACGCGACGCCGGCCAGCGGCATCAGGCGGGTGATCCTCGCGGTGCGGTGGTCGATGGTCTGCTGCTCGACGTCCATGTTGCCGCCTCCTGGTGTGCGCGGGGTGTATGCCGGTTCGAGAGGACCGGACGAGCCGGCCGGTGCTGCTGGAGCGGGCTCGAACGTAGAGCCGGTCAGGGCCGGCGGTCGTCGCCCGGCGGAGCGGTTCCGCCGTCAGCCGACCGGCCGACGCGAGTCCGTCGCGCCGTCATCCGTCGGGGGGACGACGCAGTCCCCGGTGCGGGCCTACCGTGAGTGCGTGAGCGCGCGTATCGACCCGGTCCGCCTCGACGTGCTGCTCGCGGCGATCCTCTTCGTCCTGGCCGAGGTTCAGGCCGTGCTCAGCGACGGGAGCATCGCGCACCGGGCCGCGCTGGCCGCGGCGTGCGGGCTGGTCACCGTGTCGGTGGCGGTACGACGCCGTTGGCCGACCACCGTCGGGTTCGGGGTGCAGGGGTTCCTCGTCGCGGTGCACTGGACCCTCTCCCTGCCGGCCGGACCCGTGACGATCGCGTGGTTCTCCGCGCTCTACGCACTCGCGGTGTGGACCAGCCCACGGTGGTTCGTGGTCGGGCTGGCGTTCTTCACCGTGACCAACCTCGGGCCCGACCTGGTCCGGCCCGGGGCCAACGGCGGTCACGCCGTCGGGGCGTTCACGCTCGGCGGCATCGTCGTCATGATCCTGGCCCGCCGCATCATCGGCGACCGGGAGGAGCGGCTGCGCATCGCCGAGCGGGAGCGCGACGTCGCAGCGCGCGAGGCGGTGATCGAGGAGCGCGCGCGGATCGCCCGCGAGCTGCACGACGTGATCGCTCACCACGTCTCGATGATGGTGGTGCAGGCCGGCGCGGAGCGCCGGGTGCTGGCCGCGGGGCAGGAGTCGACACGCGAGGTGCTGGGTCTCATCGAGCACATCGGGCGCGACGCTCTCACGGAGATGCGTCGGCTGGTGGGGATGTTGCGCGGCGACCACGGTGAAGGGCTCGCACCTCAGCCCGGCGTCGACGACGTCCCGACGCTGGTCGCGCAGATGCGCGAGGCCGGCCTCCCGGTCCAGTTGCGGGTCGACGGCGAGCGGGCACCGCTCCCGGTCGGGATCGACCTCTCGGCGTACCGCATCGTGCAGGAGGGGCTGACCAACGCGCTCAAGCACGCGGGTTCCGCTACGGCGGCGGTGCACCTGCGCTACGGGCCCGACAGCCTGGAGATCGAGATCACCGACGGGGGCGGCCCCGGGCGGCCGCAGGTCGCGGGGAGCGGGCACGGGCTGGTCGGCATCCGAGAACGCGTCGCGATGTACGGCGGGGCGTTCGACGCCGGCCACCGCCCCGAAGGCGGGTTCGCGATCCGCGTGCTGCTACCGGTGCGCTGAGTCGGATGCCCAGCGTCCTCATCGCCGACGACCAGGCCCTGGTGCGTGTCGGGCTGCGCAAGATCCTCGAGGTCGAGCCGGACACGACCGTGGTCGGCGAGGCGTCCGACGGCAAGGCGGCGATCACCCAGGCACGGGCGCTGCGCCCCGACGTCGTGCTGATGGACATCAGGATGCCCGTCGTCGACGGCATCGCGGCGACCCGGCGCATCGTCGCCGACCAGCCCGGTGCCCGGGTGCTGATGCTCACGACGTTCGGGCTGGACAGCTACGTGTTCGACGCGCTGCGAGCCGGAGCCAGCGGCTTCATGCTCAAGGACGCACCGCCGGAGGAGATCGCCGGCGCGGTGCGGCTGGTGGCCCGCGGCGAGGCGCTGCTCGCGCCGGCCGTGACAAGGGCAGTGATCGAGGAGTTCGCCCGCCATCCGCCGGACCCGGCTGGTCCGCCGGCCGCCGTGGCCGAGCTGACCACACGCGAGCGCGAGGTTCTCGACCTGCTGGTCCGCGGCCTGTCCAACCCGGAGATCTGCCAACGGCTTGTCATCAGCGAGGCGACGGCCAAGACGCACGTCGCTCGCATCCTGGCCAAGCTGGGCCTGCGCGACCGGGTGCAGACGGTCATCTACGCCTACGAGCACGGTCTCGTCGTCCCCGGGCAGGGCGGTGGCGCGCCGGGCTGACCCGACCGTGAAAGTGGACCGGCACCGGTTCCGGGCCCCTCCACCCAGAACCGGCGCCGGGGTCTGAGTGAGCCGGCAACGGCTCTTTGCCTTGTGATCGGCCCCTTCCGGAACCGTCTGAAGGGTCGGAGCGGGTGACGCGCACCTCCGGTGCGGCAGACTGGAAGGGTGCCGGAGCTGCCCGAGGTCGAGGCGCTGGCCGGGTTCCTCCGCGAGCGTGCGGTCGGCCGGTCGGTCGCCCGCGTCGACCTGGCGGCGATCAGCGTCCTGAAGACGTACGACCCGCCCACGACCGCGCTCGCGGGACTCGAGATCACCGGGGTGGCCCGCCACGGCAAGTTCCTCGACCTCGACGTGTCGGGACTGCACTTCATCACCCACCTCGCCCGCGGCGGCTGGCTGCGCTGGAGCGACCATCTCTCGCCGGTCCCGCCGCGGCAGGGCAAGGGGCCGATCGCCGCGCGGCTGCACCTCGACGACGGCTCGGGGTTCGACCTGACCGAGGCGGGCACGCAGAAGCGCCTCGCGGTCTACGTCGTGCGCTCGCCGTACGACGTGCCCGGCATCGCCCGGCTCGGGCCCGACCCGCTGGGGCCCGGCTTCGACGCGGCGGCACTGGCTGCGCTGCTCGCCGGCTCACGGCAGCAGGTCAAGGGCCTGCTGCGCGACCAGTCGGTGCTCGCCGGGGTCGGCAACGCGTACTCCGACGAAGTGCTGCACGCCGCCAAGATGTCGCCGTTCAAGATCGCCGGCTCCTTGACGGCGTCCGACGTCGAGGTGCTCCACGACGCCCTGCGCAGCGTGCTCACCGACGCGGTCGAGCGCTCGCAGGGGCTGGCCGCCGGAGACCTGAAGAAGGAGAAGAAGGTCGCGCTCCGGGTACACGGCCGCACCGGCCTGCCGTGCCCGGTGTGCGGCGACACGGTTCGCGAGGTGTCCTTCGCCGACTCGTCCCTGCAGTACTGCCCGACCTGCCAGACCGGCGGGAAGCCGCTGGCGGACCGCCGGCTGTCGCGGCTGCTCAAGTGAGGTGACGCTCGAGCGGGAGCTCGTCGACATCGTCGGCCGCGACCAGGTGCTGACCGATCCCGGGCTTCGCGCGCCGTACGAGTCGGACTGGACGCGGCGCTGGAGCGGCTCCGCGCGCGCCGTCGTCCGCCCCGCAGACACCGGCCAGGTCGCCGCGGTGCTGCGCAGCTGCGCGACGTACGGCGCCCCGGTGGTGACGCAGGGAGGGAACACCGGCCTGGTCGGGGGCTCGGTGCCGCGGTGCACCGGTCAGGTGGTGCTGTCCACCGCCCGGCTGCAGCGGCTCCAGTCCGGTGACCACGCCGTGGTGGCCGGGGCAGGGGTCACGATCGGCCGGCTGCAGGTTCACGCCCGGGCGATCGGGCTGGCCTACGGCGTCGACCTGGCCAGCCGCGACACCGCGACCGTCGGCGGCACCGTGGCGACCGACGCCGGCGGCATCCGCGTGGTGCGGTACGGCCGCACCCGGGCCCAGGTCCGGGGGCTGGAGGTGGTCCTGGCCGACGGCAGCCTGCTGTCCGACCTCGAGCGCCCCGGCGGCGCGGACGCGGGACCGGACCTGCTCGGTCTGTTCGTCGGCAGCGAGGGTGCGTTCGGGGTGGTGACCGCGGCCCGGCTGCGTCTCGTGCCGCGGCCACCGCCCGGCACCACCGTCCTGGTCGGCTGCCCGGACGTCGACGCGGCCCGCGCCCTGGTGCCGGCAGACGGCGTGCGCGCCGCCGAGCTGATGACCGGGGACGGGATCGACCTGGTCTGCCGTACGACGGGGCTGCGCCGCCCGCTGCGGCGGACCTGGCCGGTGGTGCTGCTGCTCGAGACCGACCAGGTGCCGGACCTGCCCGACGACGCCGACGCCGTTGTCGACGCCAGGGTCTGGGAGCTGCGCGAGCGGCACACCGAGGCGATCGCGACGCTCGGGGTCGTGCACAAGCTCGACGTCGCGCTGCCGCTGCACCAGTTGGCGACGTTCCTGGCCGACCTCCCGGCTCTGGTCGCGCCACACCGTGCGGTGCTGTTCGGGCACCTGGCCGTCGGGGGGCTGCACGTCAACGTCGTCGGCCCGGCCGCGGGCGACGAGACGGTCGACCGTGCCGTGCTCGAGCGGGTAGCGGCCCTCGGCGGGAGCATCGCCGCCGAGCACGGGTTCGGCATCGCCAAGAGCGGGCTGATGCACCTGGTCCGGAGCCGGGAGGAGATCGACCTGCTTCGTCGCGTGAAGCACGCGTTGGACCCGGCTGGGCAGCTCAACCCTGGGGTACTCGTCCCATAGGCCGGATTGGTCCGGGCAGAGTCGGGTTGCACACCGGCCTGTCCTCACCACTCGCGGCGTACCGCAGATGGGAGACTGGTGGACGTGACCGCCGAGCCGGTGCCCAGTGCGCGCCAGGTGCGCGTCATTGCGCACCGCGGCGCGTCCGGCGACGTGCCCGAGCACACGCTGGTGGCGTACCAGCGTGCGATCGAAGAGGGCTCGGACGCACTGGAGTGCGACGTGCGGCTGACCCGCGACGGGCATCTCGTCTGCGTGCACGACCGCCGCATCGACCGGACCTCCACCGGCCGCGGGGTGCTGTCCACGCTGGAGCTGGCCGAGCTGGCCGAGCTCGACTGGGGCTCGTGGCGGGGCACCTGGGACGACTACGAGGACCCCGAGGAGCCCGACGCGGACCGCGCAGGGTTGCTGACGCTCGAGCGGCTGCTCGAGACGGTGGCCGACGCCGGCCGGTTCGTCGAGGTCGCCATCGAGACCAAGCACCCGACGCGGTACGCCGGGTTGGTGGAGCGGCGGCTGGTCGAGCTGCTCGACCGGTTCGGCTGGGCGCACCCGAGGCTCGGGGCAGCCTCGCGGGTGCGGGTCATGAGCTTCTCCTCGCTCTCTCTCCGCCGGGTCCGGGCGCTCGCGCCGAGCGTGCAACGAGTCTTCCTGATGGACCGGGTGCCGCTGCGCCTCCGTGACGGCTCGCTGCCGCAAGGGGTCAGCATCTGCGGCCCGAGCATCGAGATGGTCCGGGCCCACCCGCGCTACGTGGCGCGGGCGCAACGCCGCGGCAACCAGGTGCACGTGTGGACCGTGGACGAGACCAGCGACATCGAGCTGTGCCTCGAGCTCGGGGTGGACGCGATCATCACGAACCGGCCGCGGCGCGTGCTCTCGGCGCTCGGCCGCCTGCCGGCGGGACCCCGCGGTGGCCAGGGTGAGTGATCGGTCACATCCGACCTAGTCCGTTTTGTCCGGGGAGACCCGGGCAAGGCCAACAAGACGGCCAGTGGACCGCGAGAGGGGCGGGGCATGGCAGCGACCACGAGCGGCGGCACCCGCGTGGCGGTGCCGCACTCGCGGGCGAGCGTGGCCGTGGCCCGGCACACCTTCTGCGACGAGCTCGCCGCGCGCGGTGTCCCCCGGTCCGAGCAGGAGGACGCCGTCCTGGTGCTCTCCGAGCTGCTCAGCAACGCCGTCACCCACGCCATCCCGCTGCCGGACGGCCAGATCCGCATCCGCTGGCAGGTCACCCCCGAGCGGCTGCACATGGAGATCACCGACGGTGGGGCGCTGACCCGCCCGGCGGCCGGCGTCGCGGAGGTGTCCTCGCTGGGCGGGCGCGGCCTGGACATCGTGCGCAGCGTGAGCAGCCACTGGGGGTTCACCGAGGGTAGCGGAACCGTGACCGTGTGGGCCGAGCTGGAGCGCCGGGGCTAGCCTCGCTCTCGGGCGATGCCCGCCCGCCCCGCGACGTGGTGCCGACCCGAGGAGCGCTGTGGCCAAGAAGAGCGCTGTGGCCAAGAAGAGCGTCCGGACCGCGCGACCGGCGTCGTCCGCCGCCGTACCCGTTGTCGCGGGCCGGGAGCCGTGTCCCTGCGGGTCCGGGCGCCGCTACAAGGCCTGCCACGGCCGGGCCGCCGGCGCGGCCGCCGAGCGCTTCGTGGCGCGCCCGTTCGAGGCGCTGCCCAGCGAGTGCGACTGGGTCGCCCTGCGCGGGATCGTGCCGGCGGCGACCGCACCGCTGCACCTGGCGGGCGAGCACGCGGGTCGGGAGGTCACGCTCGCGACAGTGCTGCCGCTGGCCTGGCCGGCGCTGGTCCGCCAGGACGGCCGCGTCTTCGTCGGCCTGCAGGTCCAGACCGGCTCCGGCGACGCCAGTCGCGACGTGGCGCACGCGCTGCTGCGGGCCCTGGAGGCCGAGCCGGGTATGCCGATCGCAGCCGAGCCACTGCCCGGGCCGGGTCCGCGGCTGCAGGAGGTCGTCGACCCGGACCGTCCGCTGGAGGTCACCGTCCACAGCGGGTTCGACTTCTGGCTCGAGGACTCGGAGAACTCCCGCGAGGTCGAGGCCTCGATGGAACGAGCCAACGCGGCAGCCGTGCCGACGACCCGGCTGACCTCGGTGGACGCGGCGTACTGGTGTGACATCAAGGGGCGCCGCCACGTGCGCTGGGTCATGCCCCACGAGGAGGACGTGCTCCTCGACGCGCTGGCCCGACTGCACGTCGCGGACGGCGACCACCTCGGCGACGGGTCGCGCTACGTCGGGTCCTTCCGCGCACACGGGCTGCTCGTCCCGGTCTGGGACCTCGCGGCGGGGACGACGGCGGATCAGGTGGAGGCGCCGGTGGCCGAGCTCGGCGAGCGGCTGACCGCCGCCCTGTCCGACCGGACCCCCCCTGGATGCCGGGACCCGCCGGGCCCGCGCCGGGCTCGCCAGCCGCCAGCTCACCCTGCGCTGAGCCCGGCGGGAAAACGTTGGGTGCCGTTTCGGCGGTCCACCTGTGCAAGTGCGCCGGACTCGGATATCGTTGCGTTCAGGCCCGAGCGCTGCTGCATCCCCCGTCGGTTGCGCTCGGGCTCTTTCTATTTCCCCGTTGGACTGGCACTTTTCGACGGAATCCGTCTGGCGCGTTTCGACGGAATCCGTCTCAACCCAGCGGTTCTCGGCTGATCGGGCAGGACATGCACCGCGGCCCGCCACGTCCACTGCCCAGCTCGCTGCCGGCGATGTCGATCACCTCGACGCCTGACTCGCGCAGCCGCGCGTTCGTCTCGATGTTGCGCTCGTAGGCCACCGCCAGCCGTGGCGCGATCGCGAGGGTGTTGTTGCCGTCGTCCCACTGCTCGCGCTCGGCGGTCACGGGGTCCAGCCCGGTGTCGATCACGCGCAACGTGTCGATGCGCATCGCCTTCGCCGCGGCGACCAGGAACGGCTCCGGGCCGAACACCTCCAGCTCGCCGCCGTCGGTCACGGTGTACGCCGCGAGGCTGTCGGCCACGTTCGGGTACATCACCACCGCATCCTCGTCGACCATCGTGCACACGGTGTCCAGGTGCATGGTGGCCCGCTCCTGGGCGATCGGCACCACCAGGACGGTGCTCGCCAGGCGCCGGTCGAACACCCGCCGGGCCAGCCGCTCGGCACCCGCGGCCGTGGTCCGTTCCCCGACACCCACGGCGACCACGCCGGGCGCGAGCAGCAGCACGTCGCCGCCCTCCACCGGCTCGAACTCCGGCCCGTAGACCAGTGGGGTGCCGGCGAAGCGCGGATGGTGCCGGTAGATGGCCCCGGTCAACGTGGTCTCGCGCCGCCGGGCGGGCATCGCCAGGCTGGTGACCGCGACCTCGCCACCGACCCAGACGCTCGAGTCCCTGGTGAACAACAGGTTCGGCAACGGGTCGATGACGAAGTCGTGCGGGTCCATGAAGCGGTAGGTGAGGCCGCCGACCGGCGCCAGCTCCTCGTGCGCCAGCCCGGCCGTCAGCACCTGCGCCAGGTCACCCGGGTGCAGCCCGTGCAGCAGCGTGTCCAGTGCGCCGTGCAGCGCAGCGCCGAGCCGCGGGTCGGCGAGCACCGCTGCGATGGTCTCAGCGCGAGCCGCCTCGACCTCGAGCGCCTCGGCGAGCAGCTCGAGGAGGTAGAGCACCTCGACCCCGTGGTCCCGCAGCGATGCAGCGAAGCGGTCGTGCTCGTCCTGCGCCCTGCCGACCCACGGGATGCCGTCGAAGAGCAGCTTGTCGTTGTTGCGGGGAGTCAGCCGTTTGAGCTCCGCACCGGGTCGGTGGAGCAGCACCGTGCGCAGCCTGCCGACCTCGCTGTCCACCCCGTGCGTCGGCGTCATGTCGCCAGAGCGTAGCCGTGACGAGCCAGCTGACTTCCTTGCTCAGGCTCGATGCTCGCCCAGCAGCAAGGCGGCGTCGCCGAACTCGTGCCACAGGTACCCCTCGGCCAGGGCTGCGTCGTAGGCCAGACGCACGACCTCGGCCCCCGCCACC
>JAVEDG010000180.1 GCA_030841245.1 Actinomycetota bacterium | reverse complement strand
GCGCTCGATCTCCAGGTCGAGGGTGAGGCGGTGACCCGCCGCGGCCAGTGCCGACTCGACGTCTCCGACCTCGTCGACGTTGTGTGCCGCGACGTTGTCGGGGATGTCGGCGTGCACGGCCCGGTCCGCCCGGCGGGCCCCCTCCACGCCGACCACGACGGGCAGCGGCTCGTAGCGCACGAGCACCCGCTCGGCGGCGTCCTCGGCGAGGTAGCGGTCACGGGCGACGACCATGACGATCGCCTCCCCTACGTGCTTCACCTCGTCCTTGGCCAGCGCGTAGCCGGTACGCGGAGCGTGCAACGCGGGGTGCGGGATCAGCAGCGGCAGCGGCTGGGAGACCGCGGTCCCTTCGGCCTCGTCGGCGGCGACCAGGTCGTCGTAGGTGTAGACCGCCACCAGGCCGTCGACGTCGAGCGCAGCGGTCGCGTCGATGTCGACGACGCGTGCGTGGGCGTGCGGGCTGCGCACGAAGGCGACACCCAGCGAGCCCGCGCCGACGTCGTCGAGGAAGTGCGCGGTCCCGGTGACCAGCCGGGCGTCCTCGACCCGCTGCACCCGCTCGCCGAACAGCCTGGTCGTCACGACGTCGCGCCGCCCTCGCGGGTGAGCTCGGCCGCGCGCAGCACCGAGGCCACGATGTTCTGGTAGCCCGTGCACCGGCACAGGTTGCCGCTGATCGCCTCTCTGGCCTCGGCCTCGGTCGGGTCCGGCGCCTCCGCGACGAACGCGGCGACCGTGGTGAGGAAGCCCGGTGTGCAGAAGCCGCACTGCAGCCCGTGGCACTCGCGGAACGCCCGCTGCACGGGGTGCATGTCCTCGGCCGTGCCCAGCCCCTCGACCGTGGTGACCTCGTGACCGGCTGCGGTCACGGCGAGCAGCAGGCAGGACCGCACCGGCCGGCCGTCGAGCAGCACGGTGCAGGCGCCGCACACCCCGTGCTCGCAGCCGACGTGCGTGCCGGTCAGGCCCAGGTCGTGGCGCAGGGCGTCGGAGAGCAGCCGGCGCGCGGGCACGCTCAGGTGGTGCGGGACGCCGTTGACGACGACGTCGACCTCGTGCTGCTGCTCCGTCATGCCGCCTCCGCGCCGGCCCGGGCGGCCGCCTCGGCGAGCGCGCGCGCGGTCAGGACGAGCACGAGGTGGCGCCGGTAGTCGGCAGAGGCGTGGATGTCGGGCTCCGGCTCGGTCTGCTCCGCAGCCACGGCACCGCACGCTGTCCAGTCGGCGTCTGGCGCCGTCGCCCCACGGACCGGCTCGGTGAGGTCCAGCACGAGCGGCGTCGGCGCCACTGACACGTAGGCCGTGCGGGCCGACGTGACCAGACCATCCGAGACCCTCACGGCCGCGGCGAGACCGCAGACCGCGTAGTCGCCGTGCCTACGGGCGACTTCGACGAACGTCGAGCCGGTGCCGGGAGCGAAGGCGGGGAACGTGACGGCTTCGAGCAGCTCGCCGGGCTGCAAGGCCGACTCGAGCGGGCCGATGAAGAAGTCGCTCGCCGCGACCTCCCGTGGGCCTGCCGCGCTCGCGACGTGTGCGGTGCCGCCGGTCAGTGCCAGCACTGCGGTCATCTCGCCGCTCGGGTCGGCGTGGGCGATGCTGCCGACGGTGGTGCCGCGGTTTCGGATGACCGGATGGGCCACCAGCCGAAGAGCCCGACGTAGCAGCGGTTGCACGGAGTACGCCGCGTCGTCGAGCTCGACGTCGGTGTGCCGGGCCAGCGCGCCGACCCGCACTCCGTCCGCCGAGGTCCGGAGGTAGGCCAGCTCGGTGAGGCGGTTGATGTCGACGATGCGTGCGGGAGCCGCCAGTCGCATGTTCAACAACGGGATCAGGCTCTGCCCACCGGCCAGCACCTTGCCCTGGTCACCGGCCTCGCCGAGCGCCGCCAGCGCCTCGTCGAGGGACTGCGGCGCGGTCCAGGCGAACGGCGGTGGCTTCACCCGAGTGATCCTCTCGCACGGACTGGGCGGAATCGAGCAGGGTTGGGGCACGAGCGGGGCCGTGCGCACGAACTGCGCACGGCCCCATCTGCTCGTTGCGGTCGCGCCCGCCGGTTCGGGCTGTCAGGCTCCGGAACCGGTCTCGCCGGCCGCCGGCGGCGCGGCACCGTGCCGGCCCCCACCCGCGGTCTCGCGGCCCGGGTGACCGGACTCCTCGTAGGCGGAGGTGGGTGTGACGACGGCGTGCTCCTTGTCCTCCGGGTTCTTGACGTAGCGGAAGAGGTGGTAGGCCGCCAGCGCGACGACCGTGCCCATCGTGATACCGCCGAGACTCACCTTGTCGCTGATCTTCTGTGTGATGTCGCCCGCGCCGAGGATCACGCCGGCCGCGGCCGGGACGAGGTTCGACGTCTGGCCGAAGTCCACCCGGTTGCTCACCCAGATCTTCGCGCCCAGGATCGCGATCATGCCGTACAGGACGATGGTGACCCCGCCGAGGACGCCGGCCGGGATCGATCCGACGAGCACCCCGAACTTCGGGCACAGTCCGAAGAGGACCGCGACGATCGCCGCGATGCCGTAGGCCGCGGTCGAGTAGACACGAGTGGCTGCCATGACACCGATGTTCTCGGCGTACGTCGTGGTGCCCGCCCCGCCGAACAGGCCGGCGATCGTGGTCGACGTCCCGTCGCCGATGAAGGCCCGGCCCAGGTCACGGTCGAGGTCCGCGCCGGTCATCTCCGAGACCGCCTTGACGTGCCCGGTGTTCTCCGCGATCAGCACGATCACCACCGGCAGGAACAGCAGGAACGCGCTGCCCGAGACATGTGGCGACGTGAAGTCGGGCCAGCCCAGCCAGCCGGCGTCCCCGAGGGTCTGGACCTTGCCGCCGGGTGTCGTGGTGGCCCAGTTGATGCGGTCGACGGTGTGCCCGCCGCCATCGACCGCGTGACCGAGATTGAGCAGGTCCATCAGGCCTGCGGCCACCCAACCGACCACTACCGCGACCAGTATGGCGATGCGGCGGAGGAACCCACGCAGGAAGACCAGTAGCAGGATCGCGATGCACAGCGTGACCAGTGCCAGCCACTGGTCGTGGTTCCAGTAGGCGTCGCGTGCGACCGGGCCGGCCAGGTTGAGGCCGATCAGCATGACCACGGTGCCGGTCAACACCGGCGGGAGCAGGGTGTGGATCCACTGCTCGCCGACGGCGTTCACGATCAGGCCGACGACGGCGAAGATCACACCGGTGCAGAGAACCCCGAACAGCACGTCGTGCAGGTCGCCGCCGCCGCTGTAGACGGCGAACGTCGGGGCGATGAACGCCGCGCTGGTGCCGAGGTAGCTGGGCACCCGGTTCCGCACGATGATCAGGAACAGCAGCGTGCCGACGCCCGAGAAGAAGACGGCCGTGTTGCCGGGGATGCCCATGATCGGTGGGAGCACGAACGTCGCGCCGAACATCGCGAGGACGTGCTGCACGCCGATGCCGGTGGTCCGGCCCCACGACATCCGTTCGTCGGGGCGGACGACCTCGCCCGGCGGTGGCGTGTGACCGCCGTGCACGACCTTCCAGCTCAGAAGTGCCATACCTGCCTCCTTGGACGGGTGACACGAGGTGCCATCTCGGTTTGCTGAGGTGCCCTGCCGGTTTGCTGAGGTGCGCAGCCGGCTTGCTGCCGTGCAGCAGGGTGGCCCATCGTGCGCGCCTTGTGTGGGACATCGCCGTCGTCAGTTCCGTCAGAATCCGACCCGGGTCGTTTGTGGGAAACCTCCAAGACGTGGGCCGGTCACGCTGCGACGGCTAGCGTCGCGCGCATGACCGTCACCCCGGGAGCGGCCTCGACGCTCCTGCGACCGGTGCTGACCGGGTCCGACACGCGCGGCCGGGTGGTCGCGGTGCTGGGCCGGTGCGTCTACGCAGCGGTCTCCGGCGAGCTGGTCGCGGTGGAGACGGCGGGAGGGCACCGGCTGCCCTGCTCGGTGCTGCTGGCCGACGGCATCGAGCGCGGCGCCTTCGCCTCGGTGCGCCCCGGTGACCTGGCCACGGCCGGCGGCGGGTGGCTGCGGCTCGGCGCGCTGCAGGTCGCGGTACGGCGGTGGTGGCGGCCCGCCGCTCCCTGTGACGCAGTCCCCGTGCTCCCCTACCGGGACCTGACGGGGACCCCGCGGCACCCGGGCTGGGACCGGCTGGCGCTCTCGCTGCTCGGACTCGGTCCCGGTCTGACGCCGGCCGGTGACGACCTGCTTTGCGGTCTGCTGGTCGGCCTGGCGGGCCGGCCTGACCTGCGGGACCCGCTGGCCGCAGCTGTCCTCACCCACGCCGCGCGGCGGACCACGTTCCTGAGCGCCGAGCTGCTCCGCCACGCCGCCGCCGGGCTGGCCGCGCCGGCCGTCCTCGCGGTGGCCGACGCTCTGGCCGGCCAGGACGACGACGATGCGCTGGCGCGGTGCCTGCCGCGACTGCTCGCCCTCGGCCACACGTCGGGCCGGGCCCTCGCCCAGGGCCTGCTGCTCGCCGCCGGTACGGTGGCCCGCCACCCGGTCGGTTCCCTGGAGGTAGCGTGAGCGAGCACGTGGAGGTGCGCCACGGCGCCTACCACGACTCCGTGACGCTGATGCAGGTCAGCCGCGACGTGAGCGCGGTCGAGGGCGTCACCGCAGCGCAGGCCGCGATGGGCACCGAGCTGAACCTCGAGCTGCTCCGCGACATGGGCTTCGAACCGCCGTCGGCCGGTGCCAACGACCTCGTCGTCGCCGTCCGGGCGAGTGACGACGACGCCGTACGGCGGGCCGTCGACGCCCTGGAGGCGGCGCTGCTGCAGCCCGCGGGCGGCAACGGCGGGATCGCCGGCGAACAGAGTCCCCCACGCACGGTCGGGTCCGCCGCCAGACGGACCGCAGCCGACGTGGCGCTGGTGTCGGTGCCGGGCGCACACGCCTTCACCGAGGCCATGGATGCGCTGGAGGCCGGCCTGTCGGTGATGGTGTTCAGCGACAACGTGCCGGTCGAGCAGGAGGTCCGGCTCAAGGACGAGGGCGCGCGCCGTGGGCTGCTCGTGATGGGACCCGACTGCGGCACGGCCGTGGTCGGCGGGGTCGGGCTCGGGTTCGCCAACGCGGTCCGCCCGGGCCCGGTCGGGCTGGTGGCGGCCAGCGGCACGGGCGCCCAGCAGCTGATGTGCCTGCTGGACACCCGTGCGGTCGGCGTCAGCCACTGCCTGGGCGTCGGCGGGCGCGATCTGAGCGCCACGGTGGGCGGTCGCGCGACCCGGCAGGCGCTGGCGATGCTGGACGAGGACCCGGCCACCGAGCTGATCGTGCTGGTGTCCAAGCCGCCCGACCCGGCCGTCGCCGCCGACATCACGGCGTACGCCGAGAAGCTGTCCACCCCGGTGCTGCTGGCCCTCCTCGGGCCCGGCCACGACGACCTGACGGCGGTGGCACGACGGACGGTGGAGGCGACCGGTGCCACCTGGGCGGAGCCCTGGTCCTGGGACGAGCAACCGGTGCCGGCCCGGGCCGGCTCGCTGCGTGGCCTGTTCGCCGGTGGGACGCTCTGTGACGAGGCGATGGTCATCGCAGCCGACGAGCTGGGGCCGATCACGTCCAACATCGCGCTGCGTCCCGACTGGGCGATCGGGACCGACCTGCGCTCCGACGGGCACACCATGCTCGACCTCGGGGACGACGCGTTCACCCACGGCCGGGCCCACCCGATGATCGACCAGCGGGGCCGGCTCGAGCGCATCGCCGCCGAGGCGGCCGACACCGCCTGCAGCGTGGTGCTGCTCGACGTGGTCCTGGGGCACGGCGCGCACCCCGACCCTGCCTCCGAGCTCGCGCCGGCGCTCGTCGCGGCCCGCGACTCGGTGCGCGCGGCCGGGCGCGGTGAGCTCGCCGTCGTGGTGTCCCTGTGCGCCACCGAGGACGACCCGCAGGACTCGCGCAAGCAGGCCGAGGCGCTGCACGGCGCCGGGGCCGCGGTCTTCCTGTCCAACGCCGCGGCGGCGCGCCGTGGTGTCGAGCTGTCGCGGGGTCGGTCATGACCCTGCTCGACGGCGACCTGCGTGTCGTGAGCGCCGGAGTGCCGTTGCTCGCCGAGGCAGTCGCCGGTCAGGCGGTGCCGGTCACGCAGGTCGACTGGCGCCCACCCCTCGGTCCCGAGGGCACCGAGGTTGCGCTGGCGCGGGTGATGGCCGACCCGCGGCGCGAGGAGGCCAACGCGGCAGCCGTGTCCAGGCTGCTGGCGGCCGGTGCCGAGCTGGTCGACGTGCGACCGGCGGCCGACGCGCTCGACCTGTCGGCCGGCGAGTTCCTCCACGCGGGGCCGCCGATCGGGTGGGACCGCGCCTCCGGCCCGCTGCGCGGCGCGCTGATCGGCGCGATGCTCTTCGAAGGGCTGGCCGACACGCCGGAGCAGGCCGAGGCGGCGCTGGTCGGCGGCGACGGGATCACGCTCGACCCGTGCCACCACCACGGCACCGTGGGCCCGATGGCCGGCGTTGTCAGCGCCGGGATGTGGCTCTTCGAGCTGCGGGACCCGGTCCACGGCGGCACCGCCTTCTGCTCGCTCAACGAGGGCCTCGGCAAGGTGCTGCGCTACGGCGCCTACGGTCCCGAGGTGGTCGACCGGCTGCACTGGATGGCCGACGTGCTCGGGCCGCTGCTGCAGAAGGCCGTGCGGGCGCACGGGCCGGTCGACGTCAAGGCCATCGCGACGCAGATGCTGCAGATGGGCGACGAGGGTCACAACCGCAACCGGGCCGGGACGCTGATGTTCCTGCGGGAGCTGCTGCCAGACCTGATCGACTCCGGGGAGCCGGCCGCGGCGGTGGCGGAGTCGGTGCGGTTCGTCGGTGGTAACGACCACTTCTTCCTCAACCTCGGCATGCCGGCGTGCAAGCTGGCCACCGACGCGGCCCGCGACGTGCCGGGGTCGACGCTGGTGGTCGCCATGGCCCGCAACGGCACGGACTTCGGCATCCAGGTCTCGGGCACCGGAGACCGGTGGTTCACCGGCCCGGCCGACACGCCGAACGGGCTCTATCTCGGCAGCTTCGGCCCCGACGACGCCAACCCCGACATCGGCGACTCCGCGATCACCGAGACCGGCGGCATCGGCGGGTTCGCGATGGCGGCCGCGCCGGCCATCGTGCGGTTCGTCGGCGGTGCCGTGCCCGACGCGATCGAGGCGACCCGGAGCATGTACGAGATCACGCTGGCCGAGCACCCGGCGTACCAGATCCCCGTGCTCGACTTCCGCGGCACGCCGACGGGCATCGACGCCACCTTGGTCGTCCGCACCGGGCTGCTGCCCCACATCAACACCGGCATGGCCGGCAAGGTGGCCGGGACCGGCCAGGTCGGCGCCGGGATCGTCAACCCGCCGGCCGAGATCTTCCCCGCGGCGCTGGAGGCGCTGGCCGAGCTCGCGCCGCCCTGGTAGACCGGGGGCGGACGAGGAGCGCAGGTGGGACGACCGTCGATCTACGAGTACGCCGGGGGCGAGGCTGCCTTCCAGGCGCTGGCTGCGGCGACCCACGAACGCTGCCTGCAGGACGAGGTGCTGGAGCACCCGTTCTCGCACGGCACCCGTCCCGACCACGTCGAGCGGCTCGGCCGCTACTGGGCCGAGGTGTTCGGCGGGCCTGCGGGCTACACGACTGCGGCCGACGACCACTCGACCATGCTGCAGCTCCACGCCGGTCAGGGCATGGATGACGACCTGGGCGAGCGGTTCCTGCGGGCCTTCGTCGCGGCGTACGACGACGCGGGTCTGCCCGACGACCCGGACCTGCGTGCCGCCTTGCGTGCCTACATGTCGTGGGCCGTGGCCGAGGTGATGAGCTACAACACGGCGGACGCCACCGTGTCGCCGGATCTTCCGGTCCCGCGCTGGTCCTGGACCGGCCGGCAGGGCTGACTGGGCCCACCGAGGCTCAGGCCCCGGCGAGTGAGAGCCGCTCGTCCGCCTGGTCCTGCAACGCCGTGACGGCCACCGGCGGTTGCTCGAACAGGCACTGCCCCCGCGCGTTGTGGGTCGCGGGGTAGAGGCTCGCCGCCCAGGCGACCTCGGTCTCCGCATCGTCGAACGACCGGCCCCGCCCTGACTGGTAGGCCTCCAGGAACGCCCGCGAGCTGGCGATCGGAGCGAGCGTCGGCACCGCATTGCTCGCGAAGGCACCGGACGCGGCTCCGACCAGCGCCGCCTCCGGCTGGTACGCCAGGCTGTCCCAGTCGTGCACGACGTGGATACGCCGGCCGCTCCAGCGCAGGTTCTGCGTCTCCCAGTCGGCATGACCGATGACGGAGGGCAGGTCGGCAGCACGCAGCCTATGGCGGACCCGGTGCGCGACGTCCTCGATGAAGGACGGCAGCGTCGAGCTGTCGCGCTCGTCCAGGAAGGCGGCAGGAGGCCACGCGGTCGGACCGTCGTGGTCCCAGCCCACCCACGACGGGTTCGGCAGCGGCGGACGCACGCGGATGTGCTGCAGCCGGGCCATGACGTCGGCGAACAACTGCGCAAAGGCACTGGCCACGTCCGGGCCGTCTCCGAGCATGATCACGCCACCGGGCACCCACTCCTCTGCGTGCACTGCCCGGCCGTCCTCGACGATCGCCGGTGTCAGCGGCCGCGCGCACCAGAAGCCTTGCTCTGCGAGCAGGAGCTGCGCCTCAGTACAGGACCGCGTCCGCCCGGTCGCGTCGGGTCGAGCCTTGACTGCAACAGTTCGGCCGTCGTCGAGCTGCACGGCGTACACGTCGGACATGGCGGCAGCCCCGGCGGGGAGTACCCGCACTGGCTTCGCCCCGAGGTGGTCCGTGCACCATCCGCGAAGCCATCGCGGTTCCACATCGGCGTCCACGCTCGCATTGTCGCCGAGGCTCGCTGCGAAATCCGCTGGCGCGCAGGCCGTGGCTGGCTAGCCTCGACGCACGAGGCGGGCGGGAGGTCCGGCGTGTCCCGGTTCGAGTCGGTCCTCGCCTACGGCGGCCCCCTGTCCTACGCCTTCGACGAGGCCGCCACCGCGCTGTCGGGACTGCTGCGCGTCACCCGCGGTCCCGTGGTCGCGTCGGTGATGTCGACTCTGGGCGCCTACCGGCACCTGCTTCCGGCCGTGCTCGAGCTCGCCGAGACGTACGGCGACGACGTCAACGACCGCATCCTGGCCACCGGCGACCTGCGCGAGACACAGGCACCGGTGTCTGGGCTGCACACCCTGCCGGATGTTCCGGTCTCGCGAGCTCGCCGGGCTCGTGGCGGACGCGGGGGCAGCACTGCTGGCGCTCTCCGCGAGCAACTGGGCCTCTCTCGGTGATCCCGACGCGGTGCGCACAATCGCAGCAGACCCTGCGCGGTGGGTGCGCTTCCTCGACAACGAGGTCGCCCTGTGCGCCGAGCCCGGAACGGTGGACGGAGGCACCCATATCCTGTTCACGGCATCGCGGGCGTAGTGAGGACCCGGCTCAGCCGACCACAACGATCACGGTGACGTTGTCGACGCCGCCGGCCTCCAACGCCGCGCCGACCAACGCATCACAGGCCTGCTGCGCGTCACCCTGAGCCAGCAGCGCCCCGATCTGTTCTTCCGGGACCATGTTGGTGAGTCCGTCCGTGCACAGCAGCAGCCGGTCCCCGGTGCCGAGGTCGACCTTGGTCACGTCCGGGCTGACCTGACGGTCCAGGCCGAGCGCCTGCGTCAGATAGCCGCCCATGCCGTGGTCCTTGGTCAGTGGCGCGAGTGCCGTGCCGCGCAACAGGTAGGCCCGGCTGTCACCCACGTGACCGACGTACGCCGTGCCGTCGCGCACGATCGCGAGCACGCCCGTCGTGGCCATCCCGGTCCGGTCCGGGTCGTCCTGCGCAGCCGCGACGACGGCATCGTGGGTCGCCACCAGGCTGCCTGCGACGACGCTCCCCGGGTCCTCGCCCTCCGGTGGCCCATCCGCCAGGACCTCGCGCAACCGGGCGACCGCGGTCTGGCTGGCCACGTCACCGGCCGGATGGCCACCGAGCCCGTCGGCGACGACGAACACGCCGACGTCGGCAAGGACGAGCAAGCTGTCCTCGTTGCGCCTGCGGACATGGCCGACGTCGGTCCTGGATGCCACCTGCACGGGGTCCACCGTACGCACCGGGCCGTCGACGGTCGGCAACGAGCCACCCGGTCGAACCCGCCAGGACCGGTGCTCGTTCAGGTCGCCGTCGTGGAGAGGTCCTCGGAGACACGGACCGTGCGCAGCCGGGCCGGCACACCCCACCA
>JAVEDG010000178.1 GCA_030841245.1 Actinomycetota bacterium | reverse complement strand
ACACCGTGGCGTACACGCCGGACTACCACTCGAGTGCGGCGAGGTGCAGCTGATGACGCCCTTCCGCGAGCGGAACCCGGTCGTGATCGGGGCCATCGGCCTCGGCGTCATCGCGACCTTGCTGATCCTTGCGTTCAACATCGACAAGCTGCCGCTGCTCGCCGGTGACTCGCACTCCGCCGCGTTCTCCGAGGCGGGAGGCCTCAAGGTCGGCGACGACGTCCGTATCGCTGGAGTCAAGGTCGGCAAGGTCACCGGCGTCGACCTCGAGGGCAGTCATGTCCGCGTCGACTTCAAGGTCGGCCGTGGCACCGACCTCGGCGACCGCACCTCGGCGTCGGTGCGGATCAAGACCATCCTGGGCCAGAAGTTCCTCGCGCTCGATCCGGCGGGCTCGGGTGGCCTCGACGCGGAGATCCCGCTTTCCCGCACGACGCCGGCCTTCGACGTCGTCGAGGCGTTCAGCGACCTGGCCAAGACCGGAGAACGCATCGACACCAAGCAGCTCGCGGACGCCCTCGACACGATCTCGACGACGTTCCGCGACTCGCCGCGTGACGTGCGCGGAGCGGTCGACGGGCTCGGTCGGCTGTCCCGCACCATCGCGTCCCGCGACGCCGAGCTGCGGAGCCTCCTGCGGCACGCAGACGGCGTGACGGGCGTGCTGGCCAAGCGCAACGGCGAGCTGGTCACTCTGCTGTCCGACGGCGACCTGCTGCTCGCCGAGCTGCACAAGCGGCGGGCCGCCATCCACACCCTGCTCGTCAGCACCGTCTCGTTGTCCCGACAGCTGACCGGGCTGGTGCGGGACAACCAGGCGCAGATCGGCCCGTCGCTGCGCCACCTGAACAGCGTGCTCGCCACGCTGCGCGCCAACCAGGGCAACCTCGACCGCAGCATCCGGCTGCTCGCGCCGTTCGTCCGGGTGTTCGCCAACACCCTTGGCAACGGCCGCTGGTTCGACACCTACGTCCAGAACCTCGTGCCTGTACCGGGCGGCGTGAGGTCGAACCCATGAGCCGCCGCATCCTCGCCCTCGGCCTGTGCCTGCTCGTGCTGGTGGCCGGAGCAGTCGTGCTCTGGCCCGGCGGGGGTACCAACACCGCCAGCGCCGACTTCGTGCGCACCGTCGGGCTCTACAAGGGGTCGGACGTGCGGATCCTGGGAGTCAAGGTGGGCAAGGTCACCTCGGTCGAACCGCACGGACGCTACGTGCGCGTCACGTTCCAGTACGCCGACAAGTACCGCATCCCGGCCGACGCGAAGGCGGTCATCGTGTCGCCGTCGGTCGTCAGCGACCGGTACGTGCAGCTGACCCCGGTCTACCGCCACGGCCCGGCCCTGGCCGACGGTGCCTCGATCCCGCTGCGGCACACGGCTGTCCCCGTGGAGCTCGACCGCATCTACTCCAGCCTCAACGACCTCGACGTCGGGCTCGGGCCGAAGGGCGCGAACAAGAACGGCGCGCTGTCCCGGCTGCTCAAGGTGGGGGCGGCCAACCTCGGCGGCGAGGGCACCAAGATCAACCAGACCGTGCGCGATTTCTCCACCGCCATCGGCACGCTGTCCGACGGCCGGTCGGACCTGTTCGGCACGGTCCGCAACCTGCAGGTGTTCACCACCGCGCTGGCCGGCAACGACCAGCAGGTCCGGTCCTTCAACCAGGACCTGGCCAGCGTGGCGGACCAGCTCGCGAGCGAGCGGGGTGAGCTCGCGCTGGCGCTGCGCAACCTGGCCGTTGCCCTGGGCGAGGTCGCGTCGTTCGTGAAGAGCAACAGAGCGACCCTGTCCTCGGACCTGCGCGGGCTGGCCGACGTCACCTCGACGCTGGCCAAGGAGAAGACCGCGCTCGCCGAGATCCTCGAGGCAGGGCCGACCGCCCTGTCCAACCTCCAGCTCGCCTACAACCCCAAGTCGGGGACCCTGGACACCCGCAACAACGCCGAGCAGTTCCAGGACCCCGAGCTGTACCTGTGCTCGCTAATGACCTCGGTCGGGCTGCCGAAGTCGTCCTGCGACCAGCTCGACCAGATCCTCAAGCACAAGAAGTTCCCGGCCCCGCTCCCGGCCGGTGCGCTGCCCGCCGGCAGCAGTGTCCCGGACCGGACGCTCGGCGGCATCCTCGGGAGCGGGCAGTGAGCCGCGTGCGCCGCGCGCGCGTCGCCCTCACCGCGGCGGTCGCGGCCGGCGCGCTGGCGATGACCGGCTGCCAGGGCGTGAGCGACCTGCCGCTGCCCGGTGGGGCCGCACAGGGCAGCGACGTCTACCACGTGACCGTCGAGTTCCGAAACGTCCTGGACCTGGTGCCGCAGTCCGCGGTGAAGGTCGACGACGTCACGGTCGGCGCCGTCGACTCGGTGCGCCTCGACGGCTGGCACGCCGAGGTGCGGCTGCGCCTGCTCGACTCGGTCAAGCTGCCGGACAACGCCGTGGCCGAGCTGCGTCAGACCAGCCTGCTGGGCGAGAAGTTCGTCTCGCTCTCGCCGCCGACCACGCAGGCACCCGAGGGCCGGCTGGGCGAGGGCGACGTGATCCCGCTTGCGCGCTCGGGTCGCAACCCGGAGGTCGAGGAGGTGCTCGGGGCGCTGTCGCTGCTGCTCAACGGGGGCGGCGTGGCACAGCTCAAGACGATCAACGTCGAGCTGACGAAGGCGATGTCCGGCCGCGAGTCCGACATCCGCAGCGCGGTCCGCCGCCTCGACACCTTCGTCGGCGGCCTCGACCGGCAGAAGCAGCAGATCGTGCGCGCGATCGACGGCATCGACCGGCTCTCGGGCCGCCTCGCCGCGCAGAAGGACGACATCGCCACCGCGATCGACAACCTCGGTCCCGGGCTGAAGGTGCTGGCCGACCAGCGCCGTCGGCTCACCAGCATGCTGACCGCACTCTCCCGGCTCGGGCGCGTCGGCACGCATGTGATCGCGGCGTCGAAGGCCGACACCGTCGCCAACCTGCGCGCGCTCGCGCCGATCCTCACCAGGCTGTCTCAGGCAGGCGCCGACCTGCCCAACGCGCTGGACATCCTGTTCACCTACCCGTTCCCGCACACATCGATGGGCGCGGTCAAGGGCGACTTCACCAACCTGCGCATCACCGCCGACCTCGACCTGCGCAACATCCTGGCCAACCAGGGCGGCGGTGGCGGGGGTGGCGGCGGAGGCCTTCCGTCGCTGCCGGTCCCGACCGGCTCCGGGCTGCCGACCAGCCTGCCGACCGGGTCGATCCTTCCGACCGGCCTGCCCTCGGTGTCGGTGTCGCCGTTGCCGACCTCGACCTGCAGCACCCTGATCTGTCTCGGAGCCGCGCAGCCCGGCCCGGAGGGCGCACAGCAGACGTCGTACGACATGAACCTGGCGGCGCTGATGACGGGAGGCTTCGTATGATCCGCCGGTCGACGAAGATCCAGCTCGTCGCCTTCCTCGTCCTGACCGTCCTCGGGTGCGGTTTCGTGGGAGCCCGATACGTCGGGCTCGGCAACGCGCTGTTCGGGAACGGCTACGTCGTCACCGCCGACTTCGCCGACTCGGGCGGGATCTTCACCAACGCCGAGGTGACCTATCGCGGCGTGACCGTGGGCCGGGTCTCGGCGCTGCGCCTGTCGCCGACCGGCGTGCGGGTCGACCTGCGTCTCGACGACGGCCGGGCGATCCCCGCCGACACCAAGGCCGTCGTCGAGGACCGTTCCGCCGTCGGCGAGCAGTACGTCGACCTGCAGCCGAACACTGCCGGCGGACCGTTCCTCCAGCAGGGCAGCACGATCCCCCGCAGCCAGACCTCGATCCCGCTGCCGACCCAGACGCTGCTGCTCAACCTCGACCGGCTGGTCCGCTCGGTCGACCGGCACGACCTCTCCGTGGTCATCGACCAGCTCGGCAAGGCCTTCGCCGGCAGCGGGCGGGACCTGCAACGGATCGTCGACTCCGGAGACGCTCTCACCAGGGCCGCGACGGACGCACTGCCGGAGACGATCCGGTTGATCGACGACGGCAGGACCGTGCTCGGCACGCAGGAGGCGTCCGGCTCGGCGATCAAGAGCTTCTCCGGCGACCTCCGCCGGCTCAGCGCCACGCTGCGGGGCAGCGACGGCGACCTGCGCAAGATCCTCGACAACGGCGTGATCGCGTCACAGCAGCTCGACACGCTCCTGCGGACGAACCGGGCCTCGATCACCGCCCTGCTGGCCAACCTGCTCACCACGGGGCAGGTGACCGTCGCGCGGCTGGACGGGCTCCAGCAGGTGCTCATCACCTACCCCGCTGTCCTGCAGGGCGGCTACACCGTGGTGCCCGGCGACGGAACCTCGCACTTCGGGCTGGTCACCAACGCCAACGACCCGCCGCCGTGCACCACGGGGTACGGCGGGACGAACCGGCGCTCGCCCGCCGAGACCTCCGACGTACCGGCCAACACCGACGCGCGCTGTGCGGAGCCGCGTGGCAGCGCGACGGATGTGCGGGGTGCGCAGAACTCGCCAGGGCCGGGAGGCGCTGCGAAGGTATGGCCGGGAGGCGCTGCGGAGGTATGGCCGGGAGGCGCTGCCGACCGGCGGCCCGGTGCGCCCGGCAATGCGGACAGTTCGGACAGCCTCGTTTCGTCGTCGTACGTGACCGGGTACGACCCGATCAGCGGGCTCGCGACGGGACCGGGCGGGACGCCGCTGCAGATCGGGTCGACGGGCGGGCAGGCTGCCGTCTTCGGAGAGGACTCCTGGCAATGGCTGTTGCTCGGGCCACTGAGCAAGTGAGGTCTCGGCGCCCGGGCGGCCGCGACGGCGAGGGACTCCTGCGGCCGTCCTGGTTCGCCGTCGGCTGGACCGTCCTGGCCCTCGTGGTCGCGGCGAGCCTGGTCGGTCTGGGTGTCTTCCTGCCTCGGCTGTCGGCCGCCTCTGCGCGCGACGACCAGCGGGCGCAGATCCTGCACGCCGCCCGGCAGGAAGCGATCAACTTCACCACGATCGACTACCGCCACCTCGATGCCGACCTTGGCCGGGTGCTGGCCGGCTCGACGGGCGGCTTCGGCAAGGAGTACCGCGCCGGCGCGGACCAGCTGCGCGCCATGGTCAACCGCTACCGCACGACCGCCACGGGCCAGGTGCTCGAGGCCGGCCTGGTGTCCTCCGACCCGGACTCGGCACGGGTCCTCGTCGTTGCCGACCAGACGGTGCACAGCGCGCAGAGCACCACCGACGCACCTGACCAGCGCCACTACCGGATGCAGCTCGACCTGGTGCTCCGCCACGGCCGGTGGCTCGTCTCCGACCTGCAGTTCGTCGGCTAGGGAGGCCAGGACGATGCCCAAGGACAGCCGACGCAGCCGCCCGGTCGCCGGGCAGCGGGCTCGGGTCGCCGCCGAGCTCCGGTCCCGGGCGGGGACCGCGACAGATCCTGCTCCCGAGGTTTCCCACGGTCAGCCTCCCCGAGGGGGCACGGACCGGCCCGGCCGCGTGCCCGCCGGCACGGCCGTGCTCGATCGGGTGACGCACATGGACCGGCAGGCGGCCACCGCCGCGGGCGACCGCTCGCGGCGGCGCACCTGGCCGCTCGTCGTGGCGGGCGCACTCGCCCTTGCGCTGGCGGCCACCACCGCGCTGCTCGGACTGCGGGTCCGTCAGGCAGACGTCACCGAGGCGGCCCGCAACGCCGCGCTTGCGGCCGCAGAGGCGCACGCGGTCGACATCCTGAGCTACGACTACCGCCACCTCGACCGTGACTTCGCGGCCGCCGAGCGGGTCACCACGGGGAAGTTCGCCCGGGACTACCGCGACACCACCGCCAAGATGGTCGGGCCTCCGGCCCGGCAGTACCACGCGGTCGTGACGGCCAAGGTGACGGCGGGATCGGTGGTGAGCGCCACCTCGACCGAGGCCGTGGTGCTGCTCTTCGTCGACCAGCGGACCACCTCGACCCGCCTGGACGGGCCCCGGGTGGACGAGAACCGGGTCCGGCTGCACCTGACCAGGGTGGACGGATCGTGGCTGGTCAGCAACGTGGACGGGCTCTGAGCGGGACCCGGATCCGGCCGGCGAACCGGCAGCCGGATCGGCGCGGACCCTTGACGGGCGGGCCGTTCGGGTCCATCCTTCTCGCGCTGTGACAACTGGATTATCGGTCCTTGCCGACCATGGCGCCTCCCGCGCGAGAGGCGGCCGCTTTACGTAAGCGTGCCCGACGGGTATGCTGCCGCTTTGCGCTGCCATTGACCACGAGCACCTCTCGATCCGGGGCGACTTGCCACGGCCGGTCCGGCATGCGCGCAAGTGAGTCCGCGAGCCCTCGGAAGGACCCCTCTTGGCCGCCTCGCGCAATGCCAGCAAGCCGTCCCAGCAGAAGAACGTGATCAGCACCGCACCGCGCCGCATCTCCTTCGCCAAGATCCGGGAACCTCTCGAGGTCCCCAACCTGCTCGCACTCCAGACCGACAGCTTCGACTGGCTGCTCGGCAACGAGCTGTGGCAGGCCCGGGTCAAGCAGGCGGAGGCCGACGGCCGCGACGACGTCCCGGCCAAGTCGGGTCTCGAGGAGATCTTCGAGGAGATCAGCCCGATCGAGGACTTCCAGGGCACCATGTCCCTGTCGTTCCGCGACCACCGGTTCGAGCCTCCGAAGTACTCGATCGAGGACTGCAAGGAACGCGACATCACCTACTCGGCGCCGCTGTTCGTCACCGCCGAGTTCATGAACAACACCACCGGCGAGATCAAGAGCCAGACGGTCTTCATGGGGGACTTCCCCCTGATGACCGACAAGGGCACCTTCGTCATCAACGGCACCGAGCGGGTCGTCGTATCCCAGCTCGTGCGCTCGCCGGGCGTCTACTTCGACAAGAGCGTCGACAAGACCTCCGACAAGGACGTCTACGGCTCCAAGATCATCCCGTCCCGTGGCGCGTGGCTCGAGTTCGAGATCGACAAGCGCGACCAGGTCGGCGTCCGCGTCGACCGCAAGCGCAAGCAGTCGGTCACGGTCCTGCTCAAGGCCCTCGGCT
>JAVEDG010000134.1 GCA_030841245.1 Actinomycetota bacterium | reverse complement strand
GGCCTGCAGCAGGGCCTCCTCGAGGACGGCTTCGGCCCGGTCCAGCTCGCCCAGGTCGAGCAGGTCGCTGCCGTGCTGGCAGGCCAGCTCGAGCCGGAGCGGGTCGGCCTCGGGCAGCATCAGCAGCGCCCGACCGACCAGTCCTCCCGCCGCCGGGACGTCGCCGCGCATCCGGGCCCGGTACGCCGCAGAGGTCAGCCGCGAGCAGGCCTCCCGACCTAGTGCACGGGCCGCGTCGTCGAGCCTGCTCAGGGACTGCCGGTAGAGGTAGGCCTGCTCGAGGTGGAAGCCGACGACCTCCTCGAACTCGCCGAGGCGCTCGCCGGCCCTGGCCTCGAGCCACCGGGCAAACGCCTCGTGCAGCCGCACCCGGCGCAGCTTGGGCACCGAGGCGTATGCCGCGTCGCGGGAGAGGATGTGGTTGAACCGGTAGGCGTCCTCCCCGGCGAAGAAGTGATCCGGCTCCCGGTCGATCAGCTGCCGCCGGAGCAAGGCACCCAGCAGCTGCGGGACCGCCTCGCGGCTCTCGGGCGGACTCAGCTCGACAAGCGCGCCGGAGTAGAACGTCCGTCCGATCGTGGCGGCCCGTTGCAGCAGGGCTCGCTCTGCCGGGAGCAGCCGGTCGAGGCGCGCCGCCAGCAGCGCTTCCACCGACGGCGGGATGGCGACCTCGGTGAGGTCGCCGGTGGTCACCCAGCGGCCGTCCTCCCGGTGCAGCAGCCCGTCGTCGACGAGCATGCGCAGCATCTCCTCGACGAAGAGCGGGTTGCCCTCCGCGGCCGCGACGATCTGGTCGTGCGTGACGGAGCCGAGGCTGACCTCGCCGAGGAGGTTCTTGATCAGCAGGCCCACCTCGTGGGGGTCCAGTGGCACCAGGCGGAGGCTGACCGCCCCGCTGCTCTCGACCCAGCCCGGCAGCACGTCCATCAGGTCGGGGCGCGAGGGGCAGAGCATCATCACCTGCGCCTTGGCCGGGGGGGAACTGAGGCCGGTGAGCAGGTCCAGCATGGTCTGCTCGGCCCAGTGGATGTCGTCGATGACGACGACCAGCGGCTGGTCGGCGGCCAGCGCCTCGAAGAGCCGTCGCACCGCCCAGACGATCTCCTCCGCGCTGGACGTCGCCTCCGAGAGGCCGACGGCGCCGGTGATGCGCTCGGTGACCAGGTCGCTCTCCCGGCCGGCGGGCAGCAGCGCACGGATCCGCGCGACAGCGTCGTGCGAGCTCATCTGCGCGTCGATGCCGGCCGCCTGGCGGATGATCTCGGCGATCGGCCAGTACGTGATGCCGTCGCCGTAGGCCAGGCAGCGGCCCCAGAGCACCCGGGTCCCCTGCGGCAGCACCCCGAGGAACTCCTTGGTCAGGCGCGACTTGCCCGACCCGGCCGAGCCGATGACGGTGGCGAGGCGCAGCGACGTGCTCTCGACGGCGCCCGCGAAGACCGACCGCAAGGTCTCCAGCTCGTGCGCCCGCCCCACGATCGGCGAGTCGAGATGGCGGCTGAGCCCGGCGGCGCGCGCCTGCACACCGAGCAGCCGCCAGGCCGGGATCAGCTGGGACTTCCCCTTGAGCTGCAACGGCTCGAGCGGCTCGGCCCGCACGGCGTCGCGTACCAGGCGGTACGTCGTGTCGCCGATGATCACCTGACCAGCGCCCGCGGCCTGCTCGAACCGGGCCGCCACGTTGACGGTGTCCCCGGTGACGAACCGCTCGCCAGCGGACGCGTCGCCGGCCACCACCGGGCCGGTGTTGACGCCGATGCGGACGTTGACCCGGACGCCGTAGACCTCCTCGAGCTCCTCGTTCAGGACCGCCATCGCCTGCTGCATCTCGTCGGCGGCGCGCACCGCCCGGACGGCGTCGTCCTCGTGCAGCTCGGGTATCCCGAAGGCCGCCATGACGGCGTCGCCGATGAACTTCTCCACGGTGCCGCCGTGGCGCTCCACCGTGGTCCGCATCGCCTCGAAGTAGCGGCCCATCACGACCCGGACGGCCTCCGGGTCGAGCATCTCCCCGATGTTCGTCGAGCCGGCCACGTCGCAGAAGACCAGCGAGACGACGCGCCGGTCCTCCTGCGACTCGACGACGGCGACGGCCGGCACGTCCTCCGGGACGACCTGTTCTGGGACGAAGGCCGGCAGCGGCGCGGGCAGGGAGGACGCGGGGACGGCGGGGGCGTGCGTGCTGTGACCCGACAGCGGCACGGGAGCGGTGCGGGTCGGCCTTGCCGGTGCGGGCCGCAACGGCTCGGTCGCAGGTGTCGCCCTCGCCGCTGGGGCCGCCGGAGGCGCTGCCACCGCGGCGGGCGGCTCGTCCGGTGTCGCAGGCGGGACCGAGAAGAGAGCGGCCGGGCTTGCGGGTGCGGCTGCCGCGGGTGGTGCCACGGGGGTCGGCGCGGCGGTTAGCGGCGGCGTCACCGGTGCGGCGGGACGGAACAGGCCGGCGTCGCCCGGCGGCAGGACGACCACACCGGGGCCCGGGTCGGCGACGACCGCGTCAAGCGGGACGACTGGGAGACCGCAGGCCCGGCAGAACCGGGCCTCGTCCCGGTTCTGCCCACCGCACTGGTCGCAGTACTGCACGGATGTCCCCGCTCCGTCAGGCCATCAGCCGCCCGGGCCGGAAGGGCCCGACCAGGTTACGGCGCTCCGTAGATCAGCGGGAAGGCGCCGCTCACCACGGCGTTGGAGCCGTTCGTCTTGTCCAGGATGAGCAGATCGGCATTGACCTGCACGTACGTGGCCTCGACGGTCTGGCCCGACCCGCACTTGAAGTTGGCCTTGGCGTTGTCGGCGGCCACCTTCACCAGGTTGTAGGTGACCGAACCGTCGACGTTGCCCTTCGCGTCAGCGCTCTGCGACAGGGTCTCGGAGGCGCCGGAGAAGGCCACCGTCAGCGGCACCCCCTGTGGCTGGTTGTTCCCGTTGTTGACGCAGATGAGGTTCGCGAGCAGACCCGGGGTGCTGGGCTTGGTGCCGGCGAACTGCAGCGCATAGTCGACCGTGCGGTTCGCGCCGACCCCGACCTCGTTGAACTTGACGGTGAGGAAGACACCGGGCGCGGCGTTGTCGGCAGGAGTCGCCGCCGTCAAGGCGCTGCTGGCCGTGGTCGTCGTCGTGAGGCCGCCCGCGGTGCTGGACAGGAACTTCCCGGCCCGAGCGTCGGCGAGGCCGACCCCGAAGGCGAGTGCCACGAGCGTGGCGGCCAAAAGAGCGATGATCTTGCTGGTACGGCGCACGGCGACCACTTCCCACTTCCCCACCCGACAGTGTCTGCCTGACGGTTCCACGCGCCACGGCCGGCCGGAATAGCACAGATGGGCCATTCGCGTGACGTGACGTCGGTTATGTCGCGCTGATCGGATGTGACCCGGTATACGGAGCGTCCAACAACTGTCACAGGTTGTCAGAACGGACCGAACTGACCCCCGTACGCGACGCGGGCCCCGGGACCAGCGCTGGTCCGGGGCCGTCGTACGGCTCGGCGTCAGCTCACTTGTCGCCGGTCAGCTTCTCCCGCAGCGCGGCCAGTGCCTCGTCGGAGGCCAGGGTGCCGGAGTCGTCCGTGCTCTCCGAGGAGTACGTCGACGGGGCTGCCCCTGCGCTCTCGCCGCCGGCGCCGGCCTCGGCCTCGGCCTTCTGCGCGTCCTGCACCTGCTTCATGTGCGCCTCGTAGCGGGTGCGCGCCTCGGCGTACTGCCGCTCCCACTCCGCCTGCTGCTCCTCGTGTCCCGGCAGCCAGTCGTTGGTCTCCGGGTCGAAGCCGTCTGGGTAGACGTAGGCGCCGCTGTCGTCGTAGGACGCGGCCATGCCGTATAGCGTCGGGTCGACGGCGCTGTCGTCACCGGCTGCGGGAGCGGCGCCCTCGTTGGCCTGCGGGAGCGAGAGCGAGATGAGCCGGCGCTCGAGGTCGATGTCGATGACCTTGACGAAGATCTCGTCGCCGACCTG
>JAVEDG010000131.1 GCA_030841245.1 Actinomycetota bacterium | reverse complement strand
TCGGTCGCGTCGTCCAGCGCGGTGCCGAAGGCCGGACCGGTGACGGTGAACTTCAGCGAGAACGTCAACGGAATCTCGGGGAGCAGCGCCGTGGTCGGGCTCTTCGACTTCACCACGAGCTCGGTCGGCACGCCGGTGCCCGGCGCGTGGGCGTGCTTCAACAGCACGAACGTGAGCACGAGCTGTGCGACCGGCAACGTGCGGCACGCCAAGTTCACCCCGAGCTCGGCGCTCACCCCGACCACGCAGTACGTGGTTGCGCTGAATCCCGAGCACTCGCTCGGCGTCCGGGACCTGGCGGGCAACCCGTTCCACCGCGACCTGGAGTTCTTCTTCACCAGCAGCTGACGCCCACGGCCCGGGACGGGCGGGTTCTCGTCCCGGGCCACGGCGGTTCGGTCGGACGGTTAGCCTGCCGTCGTGACCAGCGCAGATGCGGGAGCCGACCGGCACTTCGGCGAGCAGGGGGCCCGCCTCACCTACGGGTCCTACCTGCGGATCGAGTCGCTGCTCGACCAGCAGCGGCTCGAGTCCGACCCCCCGGCCCACGACGAGCTGCTGTTCATCACCATCCACCAGGTCTACGAGCTGTGGTTCAAGCAGCTGCTGCACGAGCTGGCGGCGGCGCGCGACGCGATGTTCGCAGGTGACGTGTGGTGGGCCAAGCACCTGCTCGCGCGCGCGTCGGTCATCGAGGGCGTGCTGATCCAGCAGGTCGCCGTCCTGGAGACCATGACACCGCAGGACTTCCTGCTGTTCCGTGAGAAGCTCGCGCCGGCCAGCGGCTTCCAGAGCGTGCAGTTCCGCGAGCTGGAGTTCCTCTCCGGCGCCAAGGACCCAGGGTTCCTGGAGCGGTTCCGGGCACTGAGCGACGGCGAGCGGGCGCGGCTCGAGCGGCGGCTCGAGGAGCCCACACTGTGGGACGCCTTCGTCGACGTCGTACGTCGTGCCGGGCTGCCCGCGGAGGACGCCGAGGCGATCACGACGTCGCTGCTCACCGTGGCCGCGGACCGGGCCAGGCACGGGGAGGTCTGGGAGCTGGCCGAGCGGCTGCTCGACCACGACGAGAACGCACTGCTGTGGCGGTCGCGGCACGTGACGATGGTCGAACGGCAGATCGGGACCAAGTCGGGCACCGGCGGCTCGTCGGGCGCCCCCTACCTGCGGACCCGCCTCGACCTTCGCTACTACCCCGTCCTGTGGGAGCTGCGATCCCGGTTGTGACCGGGACCGCAGGGCACGGCGCCGGGGGGATGCAACGGCAGTAGGGTCGTCTGTGGGCCGGTAACGGCTCGACGGCCTGGCGACGAGGCCGGGCCCGACGAGGCTCGAAGGCACTGGAGCGGCGACACCGATGTCCGCGGACATTCAGCACGGGCTTGACCGGCTCCAGCACGCGAAGGACGAGCTCGTGGCGCAAGCCGCCGCGTCCGGGCCTCCGGGCAGCGACACCTATCTCCAGGGCTACTACCGTCACGTGGCGGGCGAGGACGTCCTGGGTCGTTCGTCCGGCGACCTCTACGGCGCGGCCGCCTCCCACCTTGAGCTCGCGTTGAACCGGCCGCAGGGGACCGCGTCGGTCCGCGTCCTGACACCCTCCGAGGAGGACGACGGCTGGCGCGCCGGCGGCCACACGGTCGTCGAGGTGGTCGCCGAGGACATGCCGTTCCTGGTGGACTCGGTCACTGCCGAGCTGACCCGCCACGGGCGAGCCATCCACCTGGTGATCCACCCGCTGCTCACCGTGCGCCGCGACGTCTCGGGACGGCTCCTGGAGGTCGGCGACGTTGCGTCCCGCGAGGACGCCGCGGTCGAGTCGTGGATCCACGTCGAGATCGACCGCGAGACCGACCCGGCGGCGCGCGACGACCTGACGAACGACCTGCAACGGATCCTGCGCGACGTCCGCGAGGTGGTCGAGGACTGGGACAAGATGCGGGCCGCCGCAGTGCGCATCGCATCCGAGGTCGAGGCCGACCAGCGCGTCGCGGTCGCCCGGCAGGAGGCGGCCGAGGCCGCCGAGCTGTTGCGCTGGCTCAGCTCCGACCACTTCACCTTCATGGGCTACCGCGAGTACGCGCTCGAGACAGACGCCGACGACGGCAGCGACCGGCTCCGCGCCCTGCCCGGCACCGGCCTGGGCATCCTGCGCGACGACCAGTCCCAGTCGCAGAGCTTCAGCCGGCTGCCGCGCGAGGTGCGCGAGCGGGCCCGCGACGCCAAGCTGCTCGTGCTCACCAAGGCCAACAGCCGCTCGACGGTGCACCGGCCCGCCTATCTCGACTACGTCGGGGTGAAGGTGTTCGACGCCGACGGTGCCGTCGCCGGGGAACGGCGCTTCCTCGGGCTTTTCACGTCCGCGGCCTACACGGAGAGCATCCAGCGCATCCCGGTGCTCCGGCGAAAGGCCGCCGAGGTCCTGGTCCGCAGCGGCTTCTCGGCGACGAGCCACTCGGGCAAGGCACTGCTGCAGATCCTCGAGACCTACCCGCGTGACGAGCTGTTCCAGATCTCGGTCGAGGACCTCGAGGCCATCGCGGTCAGCGTGATGCACCTGCAGGAGCGCCGCCAGCTGCGACTCTTCCTGCGTCGGGACCAGTACGGGCGCTTCATGTCGTGCATGGTCTACCTGCCGCGGGACCGCTACACCACGCACGTCCGGCACGCGATGGAGCAGATCCTGCTCAGCGCGTTCAACGGCAACAGCATCGACTACACCGCGCGGGTCACCGAGTCGGTGCTCGCCAGGTTGCACTTCGTCGTACGGGTCGACCAGGGCTGGACGGTGCCGGAGGTCGACCCGCTCGAGGTGGAGCAGCGGCTCGTCGCGGCCACCCGGTCATGGGACGACGACTTCGCCGACGCGCTGCGCGACAGCTGTGGCGAGGAGCAGGCCGCCCTGCTCGCGTCGGTCTACGGTGACGCTTTCCCCGAGGCCTACAAGGAGGACCTGCCCGCGGTGGCTGCAGTGGCCGACCTGCACCGCATCGAGGCGCTGGACGACCACGGCGACATCGACCTGAAGCTCTACCGGCCCGACGGCAGCGGCCCGGGGGAGAGCAGGTTCAAGCTGTACCACGTCGGTGAGCCGGTCTCCCTCTCGCTGGTGCTGCCCCGCCTGCAGGCCATGGGCGTCGAGGTCGTCGACGAACGGCCCTACCAGATCGAGCGAGTCGGTCGGCCGACGGCCTGGGTCTACGACTTCGGCCTCCGCTACGACCCCTCCGGAGAGCTGCCTGCAGCGGACGCGCAGTCGCTGTTCCAGGACGCCTTCGCCGCGGTCTGGCACGGGCTGGCGGAGAACGACGGGTTCAACGCCCTCGTGCTCCGCGCCGGCCTGACCTGGCGTCAGGCACTGGTGCTCCGCGCCTACGTCAAGTACCTGCGCCAGGGCGGCATGACCTTCAGCCAGTCCTACGTCGAGGAGTGCCTGAGCTCGAACGTCGCGATCGCGCGGCTGCTGGTCCGGTTCTTCGAGGCGCGGTTCGATCCCGGCTACGCCGCCGGCGCGGAGGAGGTCGCGGAAGGCCTGCTCGAGGAGATCAACGGGGCTCTCGACTCGGTGGCCAGCCTGGACCAGGACCGCATCCTGCGCTCCGTCCTCGGCGCGATGCGCGCGACACTGCGCACCAGCTTCTTCCAGACCGAGCTCGACGGCTCACCGAAGCCCTACGTGTCCTTCAAGCTGGACCCGCAGCGCGTGCCGGACCTGCCGGCGCCACGGCCCAAGTTCGAGATCTGGGTGTACGGCCCCCGCGTCGAAGGCGTCCATCTGCGGTTCGGCCCGGTGGCTCGCGGCGGGCTGCGCTGGTCCGACCGTCGCGAGGACTTCCGCACCGAGGTGCTCGGCCTGGTCAAGGCCCAGACCGTCAAGAACGCCGTGATCGTGCCGGTGGGCGCCAAGGGCGGGTTCGTGCTCAAGCGCCCGCCGGCGCCGACCGGCGACGCGGCCGCCGACCGCGAGGCCCTGCAGGCCGAAGGCATCGCGTGCTACCGCAGGTTCATCTCCGGGCTGCTGGACCTCACCGACAACCTGGTCAACGTCGACGGCCGGTCGACCGTCGTCCCGCCCCCGCAGGTCGTGCGTCACGACAAGGACGACAGCTATCTCGTCGTCGCTGCCGACAAGGGGACGGCGACGTTCTCCGACATCGCCAACGGCGTCGCGAACGACTACGGGTTCTGGCTGGGTGATGCGTTCGCCTCCGGTGGGTCGGTCGGCTACGACCACAAGGCCATGGGCATCACCGCTCGCGGCGCGTGGGAGTCCGTCAAGCGGCACTTCCGCGAGATGGGCGTCGACACCCAGAGCGAGGACTTCACGGTCGCCGGCATCGGCGACATGTCCGGTGACGTCTTCGGCAACGGCATGCTCCTGTCCCGCCACATCCGGCTGGTCGCCGCGTTCGACCACCGGCACATCTTCCTCGACCCCGACCCCGACCCCGAGGCGTCGTACGACGAGCGGCGACGGCTCTTCGACCTGCCGCGTTCCTCCTGGGGCGACTACGACACCTCGCTGATCTCCGAGGGCGGCGGCGTCTACCCGCGCTCCCTCAAGTCGATCCGCATCTCGCCGCAGGTCGGGGAGCGCCTCGGGCTGGCACGCAACGCCGGCTCCCTCACCCCGCCGGAGCTGTTGAGGGCGATCCTCGAGGCGCCGGTCGACCTGCTCTGGAACGGCGGCATCGGGACATACGTCAAGGCGAGCTCCGAGGCGCACGCCGCCGCCGGCGACAAGGCGAACGACGCGATCCGGGCCAACGGCAGTGACCTGCAGTGCAAGGTCGTCGGCGAGGGCGGCAACCTCGGCTTCACCCAGCTCGGCCGGATCGAGTACGCGCTGTCGGGGGGTCGGATCAACACCGACGCCATCGACAACTCGGCCGGTGTCGACACCTCCGACCACGAGGTGAACATCAAGATCCTGCTCGACCACCTGGTGCGCGACGGGGCGTTGACCCGCGACGACCGCAACGCGCTGCTCGCCGAGATGACCGACGACGTGGCGCGCCTGGTCCTGACGCACAACTACGAGCAGAACGTGCTGCTCGGCAACGCGCGGGTCCAGGCGCCCCAGATGCTCTCGGTGCACAAGCGGTTCATCAAGTACCTCGAGGAGCGCGGCGAGCTGAACCGGTCACTGGAATTCCTTCCGAGCAACTCGGTCATCGAAGCGCGGATGGCGGCCGGCCAGGGGCTGACCTCCAGCGAGTTCGCCGTGCTCGCGGCGTACTCGAAGATCACGCTGACCGCTGCGATCCTCGGCACGGACCTGCCCGACGAGCCGTGGTTCGGCCGGGCGTTGCGCCGGTACTTCCCGCCGCTGCTCGTCGACAAGTTCGGCGACCGGTTCGACGACCACCCGCTGCGCCGCGAGATCATCACCACCTGGTTCAGCAACGACCTGGTCAACCGCGGCGGCATCACCTACGTCTTCCGGGCCGGGGAGGAGACCGGCGCCAGCCCGGCCGAGATCCTGCGCGCGTTCTCTGTGGTCCGCGAGGTGTTCCGGTTCGAGGAGTTCTGGGCCACCGTCCAGGGGCTCGACAACCAGCTGCCGACGCACGTGCAGGCGATGCTCTACCTCGAGGCCAGGCGGCTGCTCGACCGCAGCGTCCGGTGGCTTCTGCAGGCCCGTCGGGCGAGCATCGACGTACAGGCCGAGATCGAGCACTTCCAGACCGACATCGACACGCTCGTCCCCAAGATCCCGACCCTGCTCGTCGGGGTCGAGCGCGAGCGCCTGCAGATGCGTGCGGCCGAGTTCGAGGGCCAGGGCGTGCCGACGTCGCTGGCCCTGCACACGGCGGGGCTGCTCGACTCCTTCTCCCTGCTCGACATCGTGGAGATCGCCGCCGAGGAGAAGACGCCTGCCGAGGAGGTGGCCGCCGTCTACTTCGCGGTGTCGGAGCGCATCGAGGTCGACCGGATGCTCACCCGCATCACGGCGCTGCCGCGTGGTGACCGTTGGCAGGCGCTGGCCCGCTCGGCGCTGCGCTACGACCTCTACGCGGCGCTGGGCGGCCTGACGACCGCCGTGCTCGCGTCGACGCCCTCCGACCAGCACCCGCAGCGGCGGATCGAGGACTGGGAGCGGCAGAACTCCGAGGGCGTCGGACGGGCCCAGGCCACGCTGACCGAGATCGTGGAGTCGGACACCTTCGACCTGGCCACGCTGTCGGTCGCGCTGCGCACCATCCGCACCCTGCTGCGCGGCTGACCGTCCCTCAAGATCACCTCTTTCCGGTGATCTTGAGACGCCGTCCGAGGGGAACCTGGCCGGAACGGCTCAAGATCGCGACATTCGTTACTGATCTTGAGAACAGGTGAGCGTCTGATCGGTTCCGGCCGCCTCAAGATCGCGACGCGGTGAGCCCGCCGACCTCCAGCAGTGCGTCGGTCAACCGCGCGGGTACGCCGTCGGGCAGGTCGGCCCGCGCGGTGACGCGCAGCCGCGCCACGCCGTCGGGCACCGATGGCGGTCGGAAGCAGCCGACCCGCAGCCCCAGGTCGAGCAGGCCCTCGGCCAGCGCCAGCGCTCGCCCCGGGGAGTCGACCGGAGCCGACAGCACCGCCGCGTCCGGCGAGCTCGGGTCGAGCCCGCCCGCCCGCAGCGCCGCTGCGAGGTCCCGCGCCCGAGCGCGCACGCGGTCGACCATCGCGGGCTCGGCGGCCAGCACGCGCAAGGCCTCCGCCGCACCGGCGACGGCAGCTGGTGCCAGGCCGGTGTCGAAGATGAACGACCGCGCCGTGTTGACCAGATGCTCGACGACGACCGGGTCGCCGAGCACCGCGCCCCCCTGCGACCCCAGTGACTTCGACAGTGTCACCGTGCGCACGACGTCGGGCTCGCCGGCCAGGCCGCCGGCCGCGACCGCACCTTCACCGCGCAGCCCGACCACGCCGAGGGCGTGCGCCTCGTCGACGAGCAGCAGCGCGCCGTGGTGGCGGGCGGTCGCGTGCAGCTCGACGATCGGCGCGGCGTCGCCGTCGACCGAGAAGACGGCGTCGGTGACGACGACCGCACGCTCCGTCGTACAACGGGCCAGCGCCGCGTCGACCGCGGCCACGTCGCAGTGTGCTGTGACGACGACCTGCGCCCGGCTCAGCCGGCAGGCGTCGACCAGGGACGCGTGGTTCAGTGCGTCGGACACGACGGTCGTCGACCGGTCGGCGAGCCCCGCGACCGCGCCGAGGTTGGCCAGGTAGCCCGACGAGAACACCAGCGCAGCCCCCGCTCCGGTGAACGATGCGAGGTCGTCCTCCAAGCCGTGGTGCAGGTCGGTCGACCCGGTGACCAGCCGCGAGCCGGTCGAACCCGCCCCCCAGGTCAGGGCGGCCTCCGCTGCGGCCTCCCGCACCTTCGGGTGCCTCGCCAGACCGAGGTAGTCGTTGCTCGCCAGGTCGATGACGTCCTCGTCGGCCGCACGGGGTCGCAAGGTCCGCCGCATCCCTGACGCCTCGCGAGCGCGGGCCTGCGCGGCGAGGGCGGCCAGGAGCTCGGTCACCGCACGACCTCCCGGATGCTCTCGTCCACCGCGCCGCAGAGCAGCTCCAGGTCGGCGTCGCCGATGGCGAGCGGCGGCATCAGCACCACGACGTCACCGAGCGGCCGGACCCAGACGCCGCGACGCCGGGCCGCTCGGCACACCGCGAACCCGGTCCGCTCCGCCACCGGCTCGACCTCGATCCCAGTCATGGTCCCGATGCGGCGGAGCTCGCGGACCCCGGCGTACTCCGCCAACCCCTTGGTCAGCTCGCCGATCCGCTCCCCGACCCAGGCCGCGTGCGCGACGGTCTCCCGGGACTCGATCAGCCTGAGGTTGGCGATCGCCGCCGCGCAGCACAACGGGTTCGCGGTGTAGGAGTGGCCGTGGAAGAACGTGCGCCCCTGCGCCGGCGTGCCGAGGAACGCCGCGTAGACCTCCTCGGTTGCCAGCACCGCGGACAGCGGCAGATACCCGCCGGTCAGGCCCTTCCCGCACGTCATCAGGTCGGGCGCCACCCCGGCGTGCTCGACCGCCCACATCCGGCCGGTGCGACCGATCCCGGTCGCGACCTCGTCGACGACCATCAGCGCGCCGAACTCGTCGCAGAGCGCGCGCACCCCGCGCACGAACGAGGCTTCGTGGGTCAGCATGCCGCCGGCCGCCTGCACCATCGGCTCGACGACGACCGCGCAGACCTGCCCGTCCTCGCCGGCGAGCACCGCGCGCATCTCGTCGAGCACCTCAGCGGCTCGCTGGGCGCGGGACTGCCCGGGACCGAGGACACCTGGTGAGCCGACCAGCCGCGTCTCGAGCAGGATCGGCCGGTAGGTGCCGTGGAAGAGGTCGATGCCGCCGACGCTGACCGCCCCGAGGGTGTCGCCGTGGTAGCCCTCGGCCACGTGCAGGAACAGCGCGCCGGGCCGGCCCCGCTGCACCCTGGACTGGTAGGCCATCTTGAGCGCGGCCTCGACCGCCGAGGACCCGTCGCCGGCGAAGAAGACCCGGGTCAGCCCGTCCGGCGCGGTCGCGAGCAGCTGCTCGGCCAGCTCGATCCCCGGCTCGTGGGTGAGGCCGAGGAACGTCGTGTGAGCCAGCCGGCCGAGCTGGTCGCGCACCGCCGCGTCGATCTCCGGTACGCCGTGACCGTGCACGCTCAGCCACAGCGACGAGACGCCGTCGAGGTAGCGGTTGCCGTCGGTGTCGTAGAGGTAGCAGCCCTCGCCCCGCTCCACCACGATCGGGTCGTCACCGGGCCAGCTCGCATGCTGGGTGAAGGGGTGCCAGAGGCTGCCCAGGTCGCGGGCCACCAGGTCCGCCGTCCGCCGGCTCGTCACAGGGCGAGCGTAGGGACCGGGTCGCGCCGGACGACGTCGGGGGCGTGACTCGGCCGGCGGCTCCCTCACGTCCGCCCTGGTCGCGGCGTCTAGGCTTGGCTGGGTGCCGTCGCTGCAGGAGCTGGGCGGGGAGCGCACCGGCCTCGGCGGTGCCGACCTGGACCTGCTGCACGGGCTGCTGGCCGACTGGATGCTGCTCGCCGACCTGTCCTTCGCCGACCTGGTGCTCTGGTTGCCGCTCGCCGACGGGAGCGGGTTCCTCGCGGGCGCACAGGTGCGTCCCACGACCGGCCCGACGGTGCACCACGACGACGTGGTCGGCACCACGGTCGCCCGCGGCCGTCGACCGCAGCTCGACACGGCGTACGACGAGGGCCGGATCTGCCGTGAGCGCGACCCGGACTGGGCAGACGACGTGCCGGTCCGCGAGGAGACCATCCCTGTCCGGCGGGACGGTCGCGTGATCGCGGTGGTCAGCCGGCACACGAACCTGGCGACCGCGCGGACCCCCAGCCGGCTCGAGCTGACCTACCTGCGCACCGCCGACGACCTGGCGCTGATGGTCGCGGAGGGGCGCTTCCCCAGCCCCGGCGACTCGGTCGGCCGCGAGGGGTCTCCGCGGGTCGGCGACGGGTTGGTCCGCCTGGATGAGGCGGGGCTGGTCACCTTCGCCAGCCCCAACGCCCTCTCGGCGTACCGGCGTCTCGGGCTCGCGACCGACCTGGTCGGCGCTCACCTCGGGGACGTGACCGCCCGGCTGGCCGGCCGCTCCCAGCCGGCCGACGAGGCGCTGTCGACAGTGGTCAGCGGCTGGGCCGCCCGTCAGGCTGAGGTCGAGGCCGCCGGGGCAACGGTCCGGTTGCGGGTGATCCCGCTGGTGGCCGGCGGCGTGCGCACCGCCGCGCTGGTCCTGTGCCGTGACGTCACCGAGCTGCGCCGCCGCGAACGCGAGCTGGTGGGCAAGGACGTGACGATCCGCGAGATCCACCACCGGGTCAAGAACAACCTGCAGACCGTCGCGGCCCTGCTGCGGCTGCAGTCCCGGCGCCTGCCCGGCGACGAGCAGGCGCCGGCGCGCCACGCGCTCGAGGAGGCCGAGCGCCGGGTCGGGTCGATCGCGCTGGTCCACGAGACGCTGTCGCGGGCGATCGAGCCGCACGTGCCGTTCGACGACGTCGCCGACCGGGTGGTCGCGATGGTGGGGCTCGCCGACCGCCCGGTGCGGGTCAGCCGGGAGGGCAGCTTCGGTGACCTCCCTCCGGAGGTGGCCACGCCGATGGCGCTGGTCCTCGTCGAGCTGGTCCAGAACGCCGTGCAGCACGGCCTCGCCGACGGCGGCGGCGAGGTGGTCGTGCGGGTCGAGCGCTCGGGATCGACGGCGGCGGGCGAGTCGGCCGGGCTGCTGCGGGTCACCGTGACCGACGACGGCGGCCGGCTGCCGGTCGGCTTCGACCCGGCGCACGACGGCGGTCTCGGCCTGCAGATCGTGCGCGCATTGGTCCAGGACGAGCTGGGGGGGCGGATGGCCCTTCGGTCGGTCGGTGGGCCGGCCGGCGGGTCGGCCGGTGCCGCGGGTGTCGAGGCGCTGGTCGAGGTCGAGGTCAGCCCGAGGGAACCCCCAGACCTGACGGAGCCCCAGGCCTGACGGAGCCCCAGGCCTGACGGAGCCCCAGGCCTGACGGAGCCCAGGCCTGACGGAGTCCCAGGCCTGACGGAGTCCCAGGCCTGACG
>JAVEDG010000119.1 GCA_030841245.1 Actinomycetota bacterium | reverse complement strand
CCGCCGCAGCCTGCTTGCCCGCCGGGGGTGCGGCACTGCGCTTCGTCGCGGCCGGCCGCACCGCGAGTGCCCTCTGCAGGAAGTGTCCGGTGTGGCTGTCCGGGTGCACCGCGACGTCCTCGGGCGTGCCCTGGGTTACCACGCGGCCACCGCCCGAACCGCCCTCCGGCCCGAGGTCGACGATCCAGTCGGCCGTCTTGATCACGTCCAGGTTGTGCTCGATGACGATGACCGTGTTGCCCTTGTCGGCGAGGCTCTGGAGCACGTCGAGCAGCTTGCGGATGTCCTCGAAGTGCAGTCCGGTCGTCGGTTCGTCCAGCACGTAGACGGTGCGGCCGGTGGAGCGCTTCTGCAGCTCCGAGGCCAGCTTGACCCGCTGCGCCTCACCGCCGGACAGCGTCGGCGCCGGTTGCCCGAGCCGGACGTAGCCGAGCCCGACGTCGTTGAGGGTGCGCAGGTGCCGGGAGATCGCGGGCACCGCCTCGAAGAACTCGAACGCCTCCTCGATCGGCATGTCGAGGACCTCGGCGATGGTCTTGCCCTTGAAGTGGACCTCGAGCGTCTCCCGGTTGTAGCGAGCGCCGTGACACACCTCGCACGGGACGTAGACGTCGGGCAGGAAGTTCATCTCGATCTTGATGGTGCCGTCGCCGGAGCAGGCGTCGCACCGACCGCCCTTGACGTTGAAGGAGAACCGCCCGGGCAGGTAGCCCCGGATCTTGGCCTCCGTCGTCTCGGCGAAGAGCCGCCGCATGTGGTCGAAGACCCCGGTGTACGTCGCGGGGTTGGACCTGGGGGTGCGCCCGATCGGGCTCTGGTCGACGTGAACCACCTTGTCGACGTGCTCGAGCCCCTTGATGGCCTTGTGCCGGCCCGGGACGGTGCGCGCGCCATGCAGCTTCTGCGCCAGCGTGGTGTAGAGGATGTCGTTGACCAGGGTCGACTTGCCCGAGCCGGACACCCCCGTCACCGCGATGAAGCAGCCCAGCGGGAACGACACGTCGATGGTCACGAGGTTGTGCTCGCGGGCCCCCAGGACGGTGAGCTCGCGCCCCTTGGTGCGGGGCCTGCGCACCGCCGGTGTCGGGATCTCGGTGCGGCGCGCCAGGTAGGCGCCGGTGAGCGAGTCGGAGCTGGCCAGCAGGTCGTCGACCGTGCCGGAGACGACGATCTGGCCGCCGTGCTCTCCCGCTCCTGGGCCGATGTCGACCACCCAGTCGGCGCTGCGGATGGTGTCCTCGTCGTGCTCGACGACGATCAGCGTGTTGCCCAGGTCGCGCAGCCTGGTCAGGGTCTCGATCAGCCGCCGGTTGTCACGCTGGTGCAGCCCGATCGAGGGCTCGTCGAGGACGTAGAGGACGCCCACTAGTCCGGCCCCGATCTGGGTCGCCAGCCGGATCCGCTGCGCCTCGCCGCCGGAGAGGGTGCCGGAGGGCCGCTCCAGCGACAGGTAGTCCAGCCCGACGTCGAGCAGGAAGCCGAGCCGGGCGTGGATCTCCTTGACCACCCGCTCGGCGATCTGACGCTCCCGGTCGGTCAGCTCGACGTCACGCAGGAAGTCGTCGCACTCGCGGATCGGCAGTCGGCACACGTCGGCGATGGACCGCCCGCCGATGAGTACGGCCAGGGACTCGGGCTTGAGCCGCGACCCCCGGCACGCCGGGCAGGGCACTTCGCGCATGTAGCCCTCGTAGCGCTCGCGGCTCCAGTCCGACTCGGTCTCGGAGTGGCGGCGCTGCACGAACGGGATCGCACCCTCGAAACCGGTGTGGTAGGAGCGCATCCGCCCATAGCGGTTGCGGTACTTGACGTGCACCTGGTAGTCGAGGCCGTGCAGGACCGCCTCGCGGGCGCGGGCCGGCAGGCCCCTCCACGGCGTCGCCATGTCGAACTTCAGGTCCTCGGCGAGGGCCTCGAGCAGCCGCTGGAAGTACTCGCTCGACGTGGTCCCGGCGGCCCACGGTGCCACCGCCCCGTCCGCCAGGGAGAGCTCGTCGTTGGGGACCACGAGGTCGCCGTCGACCTCCAGCCGGGTGCCGATGCCGGTGCACTCGGGGCAGGCGCCGTACGGCGAGTTGAACGAGAACGAGCGCGGCTCGAGCTCGTCCATGGACAGGGGATGATCGTTGGGGCAGGCGAGCCGTTCGGAGAACCGCCGCTCGCGGCTCTTGTCCTTCTCGGGCAGGTCGACGAACTCGACGGTGACCAGACCTCCGGCCAGCCCCAGGGCGGTCTCCACCGAGTCGGTCAGCCGTCGCTTGGCGCTGCCCTTGACGGCCAACCGGTCGACCACGACGTCGATCGAGTGCGTGTACTTCTTGTCCAGCTTGGGCGGCTCGGCCAGCGAGACGACCTCCCCGTCGACCCGGGCGCGGGAGTAGCCCTTCGTCTGCAGCTCGCGAAACAGCTCGGCGTACTCGCCCTTGCGTCCGCGCACCACCGGGGCGAGCAGCTGGAACCGGGTGCCCTCGTCGAGGTCCAGCAGCCGGTCGACGATCTGCTGCGGGGTCTGGCGGCTCACCGGCTCGCCGCACACGGGGCAGTGCGGCCGGCCCGCCCGGGCGAACAGCAGCCGCAGGTAGTCGTAGACCTCGGTGATCGTCCCGACGGTCGACCGCGGGTTGCGGCTGGTGGACTTCTGGTCGATCGAGACGGCCGGTGAGAGGCCCTCGATGAAGTCGACGTCGGGCTTGTCCATCTGGCCCAGGAACTGTCGGGCGTAGGCCGACAGCGACTCGACGTACCGGCGCTGTCCCTCGGCGAAGATCGTGTCGAACGCGAGGCTGGACTTCCCGGACCCGGACAGGCCGGTGAACACGATCAGGGCGTCACGGGGCAGGTCGAGCGAGACGTCCTTGAGGTTGTGCTCGCGCGCGCCCCGGACGATCAGTCGATCCACGGTGTGAGTCCTCGCTTGGGAGTCGAACGCCTTCGCCGAGCACGGACTGGAGCAGCACTGCCCGGACTCCGCCTCATGCTATGCGGGCCCCCCGACAGCTCCACGACCGGCGACGCGGCTCGCCGGTCAGGGCGGCGAGGTGGGTGAGGTGAGCCACGTCGTGAAGAAGCTGTCCAGCGAGCGTCCGGTCCGGTAGTCGAGCCAGGAGATGTAGTCGCCCCGGTCGACCGAGGCCCACCGGTGCCGCTGCGGCCAGGCCCGCCAGGCCGAGTCGAACGTCGCCGCCCCCAGCTTGCTGCGCAACCGGTCCAGCATGCGGGCGCCGCAGTAGTAGACGCAGGTGTCGGCGAAGTCCTGGGGGAAGTAGGCGCCGGGAGGCCCGTCCTCCGCACGCAGCTGCGCGTCGAGGCTGTCCAGCTCGTCGCGGACGTCGGCCATGGTGCGCCAGCCTTGCGACACCTCCCAGCGGAACTGCGTGTACATCGCGAAGCTCTCGTTGAGCCAGAGATCGGGCCAGTTGTCCGGTGTCACCGTGTCGCCGTACCACTGGTGGGCGTACTCGTGGAGCAGGTCGCTGCGGAACTCGCGGGGCGGGTAGTCACGCAGCAGCTTGCCGCCCATGGTGACCAGGGTCTGCGTCTCCATCCCGGAGAGGCTGGGCACGACCACGGTGCCGATCCGGCTGAACGGGTAGGGCCCGAGGCGCCTCTCCAACCACCGGATCATGCCTGGCGTGCGCCGCAGCTCCGAGAGGGTGCTCGTGTCGCCGCGATGCACCCAGTAGCGGATCGGCAGGCCGTGCGGCCCGGTGTCGCGGTAGCCGCGGTAGTCGCCGATCGCGATGGTGGTCAGGTAGCTCGCGGCGGGGCTGCCCAGGTGCCAGAGTGTGACGGTCCGACCTGCCGTCGTACGCCGGTGAACGAGGCGTCCGTTGAAGATGCCGACCCAGTCGCCGGGCACGTCGATGCGGGCGTCGTAGAACGCCTTGTCGGAAGGTTGGTCGTTGACGGGGTACCAGGTGAACGCCCCGAACGGCTCCTGCATCGTCCAGACCGCACCCGTGCCAGTGGTGTGCCACCCGACGTAGGGAAGGTCGCTGCGGCTCGTCGGAGCCGTGACCGGGTGCGGCGTGCCGTGGTAGACGACCGTCAGGTGGTGGCGCGTTCCGGCGACAAGGGGCGGCGTGTCGACGAGCAGGTGGTTGCCCGAGCGCGTCCACGAGACGCCTGCACCGTCCAGGCTGACCGCCGCAACGGTCAGCGGCTTGCCCAGGTCCAGCGTGACCCGGTCGGTGTCGGAGGTGACCCGCAGGGTGATCCGGGCTGTGCCGTGCAGCACCCTGGTGGCCCGGCTCCAGCGCAGGTCGAGACCGTAGTGCAGGGCGTCGACGCCGGGGTCGCCGTGGCTGGGGTAGTACGGGTCCTCGACGGGCGTCGACAAGGCGCCGTCGTACGTCGGCGCGCTGCGAGCTGTGGCCGGACCCGCCCAGGCGAGGAGGCCGACGACGACCGCGGCGGAAGCGAGACAGCGGAGCGGCGATCTCGTCGCCCGACAGCTGACGTTCATGCTGGCCCGACCTTCTCCCCCGGCCCGACGGACCGCACAGCCGCACGCTAGACCCGTTCCACCCGGGCCGGGGCGGACACTGCCGGGGCGTCACTGCAGCGGGCTAAGGTCGCTGCCGTGAGCGAGTCCGACCTCTCCGGTCACCTCGACGAGGTGGCGCGCAGCACCGACCGGTTGCTGGAGAGCGTCGACCGGCTGACCGAGGCGGACGTGCGAGGCCCGTCCCTGCTGCCGGGCTGGACCCGGGCCCACGTCCTCACCCACCTGGCTCGCAACGCCGACGGCCTGGCCGAGCTCGCAGCAGCCGCGCGCGCCGGTGCGGCCGGGGAGATGTACCCGGGCGGCGCCGCGGCCCGGGCGGCGGCCATCGAGGCGGGCGCAGAGCGCGGCCTCGGCGACCTGCGGCTCGACCTCGGCGAGTCGGCCGAGCGGCTGCTGGGCGCCTTCGTGCCGGACTTCCCGGCTGCGGCGAGGGAGAGCCAGCAGGCCTTGCTCTCCGGGACGCCGCTGCGCGGGTGGGAGATCCCGCTGATCCGGCTGCAGGAGGTCGAGATCCACCACGTCGACCTGGACGCCGGCTACACGACGCTGGACTGGCCCGAGGCCTTCGTCACCCGCACCCTGGACCGGTGCTCCGCGCAGGTGCGCCCCCGCGGCGACGTACCGGTGGCCCACCTGAGCCGGACCGACGGCACCGGCAGCTGGCAGGTCGGCCCCGGAGACACCACGCTGAGCGGGCCGGCGAGCGAGCTGCTCGCGTGGCTGACCGGCCGCTCGACCGGAGCCGGTTTGTCGCTCGACTCCGGTCAGGACGTCCCGCCCGCACCGAGATGGAGCTGAGCATGAGCGACTACACCGGCGAGGTACATCAGGGCGGCCCGGCAGCCGTTCGCGAGCTCCCCGCCTTGACGATCACCAAGGTCTCGGTCGGACCGATGGACAACAACGCCTACCTGCTCGAGTGCCGCACCACCGGCGAGTTCTGCCTCGTCGATGCCGCGAACGACGCCGGGACGCTGCTGGGGCTCGTGGGTGAGCGGCCACTCGCCCGGGTCGTCACGACGCACCAGCACTGGGACCACTGGCAGGCCCTCGCCGAGGTCGTCGACGCCACGAGTGCGCGCACCGCGGCGGGGCGCGACGACGCCGACGCCATCCCGGTGGCCACCGACGTTCCGTTGGGCGACGGCGACACGGTGTCGGTCGGTGACCTGACGCTCGAGGTGATCACGCTCGTGGGCCACACCCCCGGTTCGGTGGCCCTCTTCTACGACGACCCGTCCGGTCACGGACACCTCTTCACGGGCGACTCGCTGTTCCCGGGTGGCGTCGGCAAGACGTCGGGGCCGGACACGTTCGGCTCGCTGATCCACGACGTGGAGACCAAGCTGTTCGGCCGGCTGGCCGACGACACGTGGTTCTACCCCGGCCACGGCAAGGACTCGACGCTGGGGGCGGAACGGCCGGCACTCGGCGACTGGCGTGCCCGCGGCTGGTGACCCGCGTGGCGCGGCAGACGGCCACCCTCGCGAGGGCGCTCCCGCGCCAGGGACCGACCTCGGCGCCGCCGGCGCCGTGCCCCCACCCACCGGCGGCCCCGAGGTCGCATCCCCCGAGTCGAGGTCGACGCTACGGCCGCCTTTCACCGAAGCGCCATCCGCCGGGCGTCCGACGGGGGGTCGGCCGTCCGGCTGCCGGACGCACGACCGGGTCAGCCCGTCCGGGCTACTCGCGTCTGGTCAGCGGCTCCGCGACCGCTCGTCCGACGCCGCGTCGGCCGGCGTCTCACCGGCTGCGGCCTTCTTGCGCTTGCCCCACCTCCCGGTGAGGGCGGCCCGGTAGAGCCCCAGCACCGCGGCCGGGGACCGCTCGGCCGGAGCCCCCTCGGCACGGCGGTAGACCGTCGCCCAGAGCACGGGGCCCAGCGCGGCGACGCCGACCAGCACCAGCACCAGCAGCGTCGTGCTCGCATTGAGCAGCTTGAGCCCGGAGGCCAGCAGCACGACGACGAGCGCCCGACGCACGATGCCGCCCGGTGCCTGGCTGGACACCTGGGCCCCGATGTAGACCCCGGGCAGCGCACCGAGCAGCAACGACGTGGTCAGACCGAGCTGGAAGTCACCGAAGAGCAGGTGGCCGATCGAGGCCGACGCGACGAGGGGGATCGCCTGCACCAGGTCGGTGCCGACCAGCTCGCCGGCCCGGATGCCTGGGTAGAGCAGCAGCAGCGCCACGATGATCAGCGAGCCGGACCCGACCGACGTCATGCCCACGATCAGGCCGCCGAAGATGCCGACCAGCAGGGTCGGCACCGGCTTGACCGTCAGCTGGCCGGGCCCGAGACGTGCCCGGGGTGTCTCGCCGGCCGCCGCTGCCCGCCGCAGCTGGCGCAGGTCGAGCATCGCCTTGGCGACCATCGCGGTCGCGGCGACGACGAGCGCCACTCCGAGGCTCGCCTTCACGACGGTCTCGGTCGTGCTGGTGTCCCCCACCGCTCGCAGGACGAGCACCCCGCAGAAGGCCGACGGCACCGAGCCGATGACCAGCCACTTCACCAGCGACCGGTGGACGGTGCCCCGACGCACGTGAACGATCCCGCCGATCGGCTTCATCACCAACGACGCGACCAGGTCGCTCGACACGGCGGCGAGCGGCTGGATCCCGAACAGCAGGATCATCATCGGGGTCATCAGCGCGCCGCCGCCCATGCCCGTCAGCCCCACGACGAAGCCGACGACGAGCCCGGCCAGCGCGATGGCCCACCAGTCCGGGTTGGCGGGCGGCGCCGCGGACGCCAGCGCGATGCTCCAGCTCGGGTCCACCGCTCACTTCCTCGACGTGCTCGTGCGGCTCCGGGTGGGAGCGTCGCCGTGTCCGCGGCAGCCTAGCGGTGGCCTTCGGGTGGCCCGTCCACCCCCGGCATGCGGACGGGAAGGTGCACGACCGGGGTCAGGACCGTTCGGCGCGGCGTACGGCGATCAGGCTCGTCACGGTCGTCAGCGCGAGCGTGGCGACGATCACCGCGAGCGAGAGCCAGGTCGGGATCGTGGGCACCGACTCGACGTGCTCACCCCCGTTGATGAACGGCAGGGTGTTGCCGTGCAGCGCCTCCAGCACGAGCTTGACCCCGATGAAGCCCAGCACGACGGACAGTCCGAGGCCGAGGTGGACCAGGCGCTCGAGCAGCCCGCCGAGCAGGAAGTAGAGCTGGCGCAGGCCCATCAGGGCGAACACGTTCGCGGCGAGGACGAGGTAGGGCTCCTGGGTCAACCCGTAGATGGCCGGGATCGAGTCCAGCGCGAAGATCAGGTCGGTGGTGCCGAGAGCCAGGACGACGACCAGCATCGGCGTGACCAGGCGCCGGCTGCCGACCCGGGCCAGCAACGCGGCACCGTGGTAGTCCGGAGTCGCCGGGAACCGCTTCTCGACCCACCGGACGAGGGCGTTCTCGGGTGCCTTCGCGTCGTCGCCGTCACGGGCCCTGGCCAGCTTGACCGCGGTGAAGACCAGGAAGGCTCCGAACACGTAGAACACCCAGCCGAAGCTCGCGATGGCAGCCGCTCCCAGTGCGATGAAGACACCGCGCATGGCCAGCGCCAGGATGATGCCGACCAGCAGAGCGGTCTGCTGGAGCTCGCGAGGAACCGCGAACCTCGCCATGATGATCACGAAGACGAACAGGTTGTCGATCGACAGGCTGTACTCCGTGAGCCAGCCGGCGAAGAACTCCCCCGCGTACTCGCCGCCGGAGGCGACCAGGACCCCGATGCCGAACAGCACGGCGAGCGAGACGTAGAACGCGATCCCGACCGTGCACTCGCGCAAGCTCGGCTCGTGTGGCCGGCGGCCGATGACGAGCACGTCGAGCGCCAACAGGCCGACCAGCAGCCCGACGCTGGCCAACCAGAGCCAGTGCGGCACATCCATGAGCGCTCCTCCGACCGTCGAGCTGGTCGGAGGTCTCTTCCGCCCGCCTGGGGCCGGGCCGACGGCGCCGGACCTGGCAGTCGGGCCGGATCGTGATGACGACACCGTCGTCGGGGAGTACTCCCCTCCACGCTCAGTGTCTCACGAGCCGCTCAGGTCACGCAGAACTCGTTGCCCTCGGGGTCGCGCAGGACGACGCAGTAGTCGTTCGGCTCGTCGACGACCCAGGCCCGGGTGGCTCCGCGTCCCTCGAGCCTGGCCACCTCGGCATCGATCAGCGCTCGCGCGTCGGGTCCGCGGCCGCCGACCCGGACGTCGAGGTGCACCCGGTTCTTGCCGGCCTTCTCCTCGGGCACCTGCTGGAAGAAGACCCGCGGCCCGGCACCGTCCGGGTCCACCACCGCGGACCGGCTGTTCCACAGGTGCTCGGGGACGCCGACGGCTACCAGCCACTCCTGCCAGGAGCCGTATCCCTCGGGCGGCGGCTCCAGGACGTAGCCCAGCGCGTCCGCCCAGAACTCGGCGAGCGCCGCGGGGTCGGCGCAGTCGACCACCACCTGGACTGTGCGTGCCACCCGGTTCCCCTCAGACCGTGCCGGCGGCATGCATGCCGCGCAGCTCCTTCTTCAGCTCGCGGATCTCGTCGCGCAACCGCGCCGCGACCTCGAACTGCAGCTCGCGGGCCGCGCCGTGCATCTGGTCGGTGAGCTCCTGGATCAGGTCGGCGAGGTCCGCCGCCGGCATCCCGGCCAGGTCCTTCGCGTGCCGACCGGTGTCCCCGCGCGAGGACAGACCCGGCACCGGCGACTTGCCGCGCGACTGCTGCCGGCCGCCACCGCCGAGCAGCTGCTCGGTGTCGGCGTCCTCCCGGGCGAGCAGCTCGGTGATGTCGCTGATCTTCTTCAGCAGCGGCATCGGGTCGACGCCGTGCGCCTCGTTGTAGGCGACCTGCTTGGCGCGTCGGCGGTTGGTCTCGTCGATCGCCTTGGCCATCGAGTCCGTCACGGAGTCGGCGTACATGTGCACCTGGCCGGACACGTTGCGAGCCGCACGGCCGATCGTCTGCACCAGCGACGTGCCCGAGCGCAGGAAACCCTCCTTGTCGGCGTCGAGGATCGACACCAGGGAGACCTCCGGCAGGTCCAGGCCCTCGCGCAGCAGGTTGATGCCGACAAGCACGTCGAACAGGCCCTGGCGCAGCTCGCGCAACAGCTCGACCCGGCGCAGCGTGTCGACCTCGGAGTGCAGGTAGCGAACCCGGACCCCCAGCTCGAGGAGGTAGTCGGTGAGGTCCTCGGCCATCTTCTTGGTCAGGGTGGTGACGAGCACGCGCTCGTTCTTGTCGGCACGCAGCTTGATCTCGTGCACCAGGTCGTCGATCTGACCCTTCGTCGGCTTCACCACAACCTCGGGATCGACCAGCCCGGTCGGCCGGATGATCTGCTCGACCGGGTCACCCTTGCCCCGCGACAGCTCGTAGGGGCCCGGCGTCGCCGACAGGTAGACGGTCTGGCCGATCCGGTCGAGGAACTCCTCCCACTTCAACGGCCGGTTGTCGGTCGCGCTCGGCAGCCGGAACCCGTGGTCGACGAGGGTCCGCTTGCGGCTCATGTCCCCCTCGTACATCCCGCCGATCTGCGGCACGGTCACGTGTGACTCGTCGATGACGAGCAGGAAGTCCTCGGGGAAGTAGTCGATCAGACAGTTGGGCGCCGACCCGGGCGCGCGGCCGTCGATGTGGCGGGAGTAGTTCTCGATGCCCGAGCAGAAGCCGACCTGTCGCATCATCTCGATGTCGTAGGTCGTGCGCATCCGCAGCCGCTGCGCCTCGAGCAGCTTGCTCTGCCGATCCAGCTCGGCCAGCCGGTCGGCCAGCTCGAGCTCGATGCCGCCGATCGCGCGCTCCATCCGCTCAGGCCCGGCGACGTAGTGCGTGGCCGGGAAGACGTAGAGCTCCTCGTCCTCCGTGACGATCTCGCCGGTCAGTGGGTGCAGCGTCATGAGCCGCTCGATCTCGTCGCCGAACATCTCGATGCGCACCGCGAGCTGCTCGTATACCGGGAAGATCTCGACGGTGTCGCCGCGGACGCGGAACGTGCCGCGGGTGAAGGCCAGGTCGTTGCGGGTGTACTGGATCTCCACGAAACGCCGGAGCAGCTGGTCGCGCTCGATCGTGTCCCCGACCTTGAGCCGCACCATCCGATCGACGTACTCCTGGGGTGTGCCGAGCCCGTAGATGCACGACACCGAGGCGACCACGATCACGTCACGCCGGGTCAGCAGGCTGTTCGTCGCGGAATGCCGCAGCCGCTCCACCTCGTCGTTGATCGACGAGTCCTTCTCGATGTAGGTGTCCGTCTGCGGGATGTAGGCCTCGGGCTGGTAGTAGTCGTAGTAGGAGACGAAGTACTCGACCGCGTTGTGCGGCAGCAGCTCGCGGAACTCCGTGGCCAGCTGGGCAGCCAGGGTCTTGTTCGGTGCCATGACCAGGGTCGGCCGCTGCAACCGCTCGACCAGCCAAGCGGTCGTCGCGGACTTGCCGGTGCCGGTGGCGCCGAGCAGCACGATGTCCTTCTCGCCGGCGCGGACGCGGCGTTCGAGGTCGTCGATCGCCGTCGGCTGGTCGCCGGCGGGCTGGAAGTCGCTGACGACGCGGAACGGTGCGACGCTGCGCTCGAGGTCGGTTGTGGGGCGCACGCCTCAACCGTACGTCGATGCGGTGACAGTGAGCAGTTCCGGCGGTGCGGGCGTCCGTCTCCGGCGAAGAAGGTCATCTACGCTGCACGAGTGACGCGCACCCCCGAGCCGGCGAAGGGAATCGCCCACCACGCCAAACGGCGCAGTCTCGTCACCAAGATCCTCCTCGGCGCCGCAGCCACGGTTCTGGTGCTCGTCGCTCTCGCCACCTGGCTCGTCCTGCGCGGGCGGGCGGCGGAGAACCACCTCGAGTCTGCGCGCGCCCACGTCCTGGAGGCGGTGCGGGACCTCCGGACCGGCAAGGTGGACGCCGCGCGTGTCCAGGTTCAGCTAGCTTCACGGGACGCGAAGACTGCAGACGACCTCACCCAC
>JAVEDG010000448.1 GCA_030841245.1 Actinomycetota bacterium | reverse complement strand
AGCAGGTCGCGCTCGCCGACGCGCGGGTGCCAGGCGTCGCTGAGGCGCTCGACGCTGCGGATCTGCGCGCGGTGCTCGTCGAACTCGAGCGGGAAGGGGAAGACCTGGTAGTCGACGATCGCGACCTGCAGCCCGGCGGCGTCGAGCAGCTCGGCGGTGCGCCGCTGCGAGAGGATCGAGAGCTGCATGACGTACGCGACGCCCTCGGGCGCGAGCGCGTCCGGCAGCTTCGCGAGCACCGGGTCGAGCGGCGTCCTGCCCCAGAAGTCGACCGGCCTGTGACCCGCGACCTGGTGCTCCGGATCTCTCGGCGTCTGCTCGACGCACGCCACGATGAGCTCGTAGCGCTCCTCGGGCACCCACGGGAAGATGTCGATGCGGGCGGCCGTCACGCGGTCGCCGATGCCGTTGCGATGCGCGTTGGAGTCGGTGTTGCGCACGGCCCGCTCGTCGATGTCGATCGCGCGCACGTGCGACGCGCCGTTGAGCGCGAGCTGGATGCCGAGCAGGCCGGTGCCGCAGCCGATGTCCAGGCAGCGCTGGTGCGCGCCGAGTCCCTGGTCGTAGAGGTAGCGCCACGCCATCAGGCTGCCGGTGGACGGCGTGACGACGCCGGGGTCCGCGACGAGGTCGGGGAACGTGAGCGGATAGACGGTCCGCCGGCGGCGGTCCGTCCACGCCGGAGCGCGTGACGGCTCGGGCCCGAGGATGCGCTCGGGCAGGGACGCCGCGCGGCGATCGCCGGGCTTCGTGTCGGCGAGCAGTTCGCGCGCCGCCGCGACGTGCGCCGGGCCGACGCCGCAGCAGCCGCCGATGATCTGCGCTCCCTCCGCGCGCCAGCGCAGCGCCATCGTCGCGTACTCGGCGCTGCCGACGCCCGGCTCGAAGCGCCAGCCGTCGTCGGTGTAGTAGCCGAGGTTCGGATAGACGCCGAGCGGAAGATCGCTGAAGTCGCGCAGGTAGGAGATCATCCCGTCGACGTGGTCGGGCGGAATGCAGTTGATCAGCAGCGCGCCGATGCCCATCTGCTCGAAGCGCGCAGCCGCCCGGCCGAAGGCGTCGCCCTCGGGCCCGCCCCAGTGCTGCCCGTAGACGCTGCACAGGCCGTGCCGGCAGCGGCGGAACGACAGCCACACCGGAAGGCCGGTGTCGAGCAGGCGCTGGACCGTGTCGAACAGCGACGGCCGGAGGAGCGTGAGCGTCTCGAAGAGGATCAGATCGGGCGACTCCTCGGCGAACAGCCGCGCGAGCAGCCTGACGGTGCTCTCGCCCTCGTCGGAGTCGGCGTCGCCGTTGATCGAGAACGCCACCGCGCACGCGTCGCCGCGCTCGCCGTCGTCGACGGCCTGGCGCGCGATGCGCAGGCCGCGGCGGGCGAGATCCATCCAGTGCACGGGCTCCGTCGAGCTCCAGACGGGCGCGACGCCCTCGAGCAGGGCGCTCGGCAGCCCCCACGTGTTCGTCGAGATGACGTCGCAGCCGGCCTCGACGTAGCGCCGGTGCACGCCGAGCACGGCGGCGGACTCCTCGACCAGCGCGCGCGTGCCCCACAGCCGCTCGTCGAGCGCGTGCTCGGCGTCGCTGACGTGCGGCAGCTCCGTCCCGGTCGCGCCGTCGAGGATCACGCAGGTGCCCGCCTCGAGCCTCTCGGCGATCCGCTCGTATGTGCGGTGAGCTAGCAGGGCCTTGGACGCTGCGTCGATGAGACCGACCGGTCTCCCTGCTGTCGAGCCTACGCCCGGCGACGCCACCCGTCAAGACGAGGCCGCCGGGCTCGCCGCATGTCAGGCGGGCTTCGCTGCCGTGATGTAGGTCCAGCACGCCTTGAAGGCGTCGCGGCCGCCGAAGATCGTGTCGATCGCGTGGCGCATGATCCGCAGGCGATCCCGCACCGCCTCCTCGGACGGTTCGACGCCGTCGATGCGCTTCGTCCCGCCGACCCAGCCGAGCACCGACTCGTGGTAGGCGGTCATCAGCTCGTACCACTCGTCGACGTTGGCGACGATCGTCGCCTGGCTGACGTCGATGACGGGCAGACCGTTGCGCGTCAGCGCCTCCACGTAGTGCCGAAGGGGCCGCGGCTGCATGAACACGCGGTCGCGGTGGGCATGGTGCGCCGCGAGGCGGTCCGCGTCGTCGAGCGCCGGGCGGTACGCCGCGTAGCTCGGCTCGCTGCGCACGAGGCTCTCCGCGAGGTCGTTGATCACCCAGACCGTCTCGTCGAGGATCCATTCGCCGGGCTTCGCGTTCGGATTGCGCAGGTTCCCCGAGTTGATGAACACCCTCCCGCCGGGCTTCAGCGACCGCACCCACGAGCGGGCCACCTCGTCGAGATCGGGGTACAGGTGGATCGCGTTGACCGCGGCGATCGCGTCGACGCCACGCTCGAGCAGGTCGGGCCCGAGCACCTCGTCGAGGTTCTGCAGCCGCTTCTCCTCCTTGATGAAGCGCAGCAGCCGGGCCGCGAAGCGCGGATCGTCCTTGTACTTCTCATGCGCGACGCGCAGGAACTTCGCCGACGCATCGACGACGATCGTCCCGACGGCGCGGTCGAAGATCCGCAGCCGCAGGCGGTCGAGCAGGATCCCGGTCCCGCCGGAGTAGTCGACGAGGATGTCGCCGTCGCCGAGGTGGTCGGCGAGCTGCTCGACGCTGCGGTTGAGGTTGGAGTACCAGCCGTGCTCGTCGACCTGGTCGTAGGC
>JAVEDG010000441.1 GCA_030841245.1 Actinomycetota bacterium | reverse complement strand
CGGCTTCCAGTTGTTGCTCGGCTTGCTTCAACGTCTCGCGAGCAACGGCCAGGTCCTTCTGGACTTGTGTGCGGCGCACGCACCAGCTTTCGAGCTGGCTGTCGTTGCGGGCCAGCTTATCCAAGCGCGCGACCGTCTCATCGGCAGAGCGACCGATGGTGAATTTCAAATAGTTCTCCAGATCATTGAGATCCTGCTGTGGGTCGAAGATGCCGTTCCGCAACCGATCATCAATACTTTTGAGCATCGCGATGCGATAACGGATCATGCCTTCAAGCTGTCGCTTGAGTTGATATGAGCCACGTACGATCTGACCCACACTGCTGACGAATCGCACTAGCCGCACATTGCGCGCTAGTTGCTCATCGACGTTGCGGAGCACGCCCTGCATGGTGGTGAGCTGTTGCACCGTCTTATCAATCATCGTGGTGTAGTGCCGAACAGTTTCAAGCCAGCGGTTGGCCTCTTCGATCTTCTTCGCGAGTTGCAACGCATAATTCGTCGGGTCCCAGACTGTAAACTGCGCCTGTACCGGCGGTGCCGGTATGAGCAGCATCCCGAGGAGCAGCCCGACAACCAAGTATCGCGATAGATGATTTCGCATCACCGTGACCTCACTTTCATATCTGGAGTGGCTCGCGCGCCAACAAAGTTTCATCAAACATAAAGCCGGAAGAAGCCAGACCCTGCGGGTATTGTGCCGCGAGCCAGGCAATGATTTCGGACAACGGCCATTCAGGACGAAGCGCTGCGGCGCGCGCCCGAGCGTTGGCTTCATCTGGATGCGTGGTAAAGGTCCAAAGCAGACTAGGACTCAGGTTGTTCTGGACGGTCTCAACCTGTTGATAGTCACCGGACCCAAGAACCATCACCCACTGAGTGTAGAGGCCATCAACGTTCTTAAGAGCACCGATCGCCTGAATGGACCGAGATGAAAGCTTGGCATCACGCGCCAGCAAAGACAGATCACCGGTCTGTTTACCGATCAGCTTGACTCCGGCAGTGCTTGTTACGTCGTGCATCCCTTCAAAGTCGTTGTAGGTGTGCGTCATCATCAAGGTGACGACGTTGAGTTTGCGACCGTGACGAGTGCCTTTCTTGAGAACTGGGATCAAGCCCGGAAAACTCTCCCGATATTCATGGACCTCATCAAAGACCAGGAGCGTCGGAGCGCGCGTCCCGTCAGGTTGTTTCTGCCCGATGGCCCGAATCACGCGCGCGCCAATCCGGTTGGCTAAGGTTTGCTTGATGTCAGGTTGAAAAGCGTTGAGAGAATCCAACTCATACACGTCGTAAGGTGAATCGATGTGAAAGTCGGGATGCGTTGGTGCATCCAGCCACGGGTTATCGAGATATTTCTCCAACGAGAGGGCGATCTCCCTGGCGCGATGATTCAGGGGCTCGCTGCCGAAGTCGTATGCTTCGAGCATAGCCACGAGATCGGAGTGAGTAGGCTCGCGGCGCGGCCTATCAGGACCGTTGCGAGGCGCGATGTTCTTTAAGACCTGAACAACGGCTTTGGAGAGCAGATCACGCGCCAGCGGATCGTTCGCGTCAGCCAGGCTCATTGCGTCCATCACGATCAGGGAGATCTGTTCCGTGATCTTATTTAGTTGGAGATCCTTGCCGTATGCCAGTTCGGGAAAGTCCCAGATATTGATGGCCTTTGGTTCTTCCGGGTTGAAGCGATGGTAGCGCGCACCAGTCACATAGGCGTGCGGCGCCAGCGAACCGCCATTGTCCAGGGCGTGCACGCGCAGATGAGGAACGGTAGCCAGCGCGTCATTGATGATTCGCACGCCGCAGATGGTCTTACCGGTACCCGGCTCGCCGAGGATCAGGACGACAGGAGATTTGATATTCGTACGCCTCGACTTGTCCCAGAGGTTCAGGCCAATCAGCCGGCCAGAGGCAGTTGTCAACAGCTTGTGCGGACGGTGTGAGCCACCCCAGGAAGATTCCGCAGGAATAAAGGCAGCGAGCGAGTGAGCCACTTCAGTTAGCTCGCGCCCGTTCGTGTCGTTGCACGCTTCGCCGACCAGTGTGCTGGGATAGAGACAGTGTAACGCCGCCGGTTCTTCACGTCCTGCTTGAACGCCTTCGAGCGTTTGGAAGGCACTCACTAGAGTGTCAGCGTTGATATCGAGTTGCTTGAGCGAGAGTTGCAACTCGGCGCGTGTGCGCGCCGGATCTCCGTAGATGACCGCGTACTGCCGGATCTTGACCAGCGCCTCACGCGAGCCGGTGATGGCTTTGCGCGTCTGCTTGAGGTCATTGAACGATTCTTCTGCTTCTGGGGTCAGCTCGTAGCGACCATCGGCGCGAGTCCCCGATCGCTCGACGTGCTTGATGTGCGAATCTAGTTTCGCTTTGGCCTTCTCGCGGTCGATGCTGATGAATTCCGTGATGATGGTATGCGCAAATGACAGACCCGGATGTGCCGTAAGCGCGCGCATCGCATCCGCGGCGATGAACTCTTCACCCGGTGCAAACAGTGAAACCAAAGTCGCAGGATAGATGCCGTGCATCACGTACCAGCCGCGATCTTCAATTGTTTCGGCGCAGAAGTAGTCTCTGAGGTCAAGCCCATCATATTGAGGAAGGCGAGGGACGGAAGGCGCGGCCATCGCGTGGCTTTGATGGACGGCGCGCCAGAGTTGCCTACGGTCTAGCCGACGCAAACTAATAGGGCTTTGCATCTCCAGGAGTCGGAACACCTTTTCAGCGGAGCGGAGAGCTTCATCCTCATGTTCGCGAATACGGCG
>JAVEDG010000100.1 GCA_030841245.1 Actinomycetota bacterium | reverse complement strand
CCCGCCACCGGCCCCGACGACGCCGCCCGCACCCGGCAGTCGAGCACCAGCGCCGTCACCGTGACGACGGTGCCGAGCACGGCGTAGCCGGCGTAGTCGTTGACCGATCCGGTGTGCACCGCACGGGCCACCCGCATCAGCAACGGCTCCGGCCGGCGGACGTACCACCAGGCCAGTGCCAGCCCGGCGAGGACCGTGCCCAGCGTGGTGAACAGCTCGGCCGCCGACAGGTAGTCGAACGAGATCGGGGTCGACGCCGGCGCGGCATGCGCGCCGCCGTGCAGTGCCGTCACGGCGTACTGCTGCGGGTGCAGCAGGGCCGCCGCCGCCGGCGACACGACGTGGTCGAGCACGAGGCCGGGCAGGATGCCGAACGCGACGCAGCCCCCGGACAGCAGCAGCAGTGCCGCCAACATCCCCGGCCGGCGCCCGGCGAGGCGCTCGTAGGCCTCCGGGCGGCGCCGGAAGAAAACAAGGTACGCCGCACGTGAGAGCGCCGCGACGGTCACCACCTGCGCCACGACGACGACCACGAACAGCGCAGGACGGCCGGTGCGCAGCTCGTCGTGGATCAGGCCCAGGGACGCGTAACCGTTGAGCGGTGGCACCCCGGCGATCGCGAGTACCCCGACGACGAAGGCCACCGCCAGCTCGGGACGTCGTCGTGCCAAGCCGCCCAGGTCCGAGAGCCGGGTGAGCCCGGTGACGTGCACGATGCTCCCGGCGCAGAGGAAGAGCAAGGACTTGAACAAGGCGTGGTTGACCAGGTGGTACGTCGTCCCCGCAAGCGCCGGCGCGGTGGCCGTGCCGAGGCCGATCGCCAGGATCCCCATCTGCGACACGGTGTCGTAGGCCAGCAGTCGTTTGAGGTCGTCCTGCCCGAGCGCCAGCCAGGCCCCGAGCAGGGCGGACGTGGCCCCGAGCACCAGGAGCACGTCGTGCAGCGGGATCGACGCCGAGCCGTAGACCTGCAGCGTCAGCCGCGCCACGGCGACGACCCCGACGTTGACCATCAGCCCGCTGAACAGTGCGGACACCGGACCCGGAGCTGCCGTGTGGGCGTCGGCGAGCCAGCCGTGGAAGGGCACCCAGCCCGCCTTGGTGCCGAAGCCGCAGATGAGCAGACCCAGGGCCACCGAGTCCGACGTGCGGGCGGCGTCGAGACCCGAGTCGTGGAGCTGGCCGAAGTTCAAGGCGCCGTGCCCGCCGTACAGGAAGGCCACGCCCAGGAACACGGCGAACCCCGCCATCGTGGTGAGCACGAGCACCTTGAACGCGGCCTCCACGGCTGGTGGCCGGTCGAGGAAGAAGCCGGTCAGCCCGTAGCTTGCGAGCGCGGCCACCTCGAACCAGACGAAGAGGTTGAACAGGTCCGAGGTCAGGGCGGAGCCGATGAGCGCCGCGAGCAACAGCTGGACCAGGCAGGCGTATCCGCCGAGCTCGCCACGGCCCAGGCCGCCGAGCTCGGAGAGCGTGGCCAGCAGCAGGATCGTGCCGAGTCCTGCGGTGAGGATCGCGACGGTGAGACCGAAGGGGTCGGCGGTGAACGAGATCTGCAGCAGCGCACCGTGCCGGGGCCGACCGCCACCGACGACGTGGCCGAGCAGGGTTCCGCCGTAGACGGTTCGTGCAGGCAGGGCAAGCAGCACGGTGGTCGCCGTCATGGCGACCAGCGAGGCCGCCAAGGTCAGCCGACCGGAGACCCGGGCCAGGAGCGGTGAGGCGACGGCGCCGACGATGGGCACGACGACGGCCAGCGGCAGGACGCTCGCCAGGCCCGCGTCGGTCACCCGCGCATCCCACGGACCTGGTCCGAGTCGGTGCTGCGCTGGTGCTGCGCCACTCGCACGACGACCGAGAGGAAGACCGCTGTGACGGCGACACCGATCACGATCGCGGTCAGGCAGAAGTTCTGCAGCACCGGGTCGGCGACGTTGCCGCGGGCCAGGCTCTGCTCAGTGCTCCCGGACGGTGGGCTGAGCAGCACCGGGGCCGTGGACCCGCTCCGGTACGCCATCGAGATGAGCAACAGGTAGGTCGAGGACTCCATGAGCGAGAGCCCCATGACGATCTTGACCAGGTTGCGCCGGGAGAGAACGGTGAACAGGCCGAGCAGGAACAGCGCGGCCGCAGCCAGGTAGTTGCCGACGATCACTGCTCGCGACCCGGACCTTCGGGCGTGTCGTCGGCCCAGTCATGGCGCAGGTCCAGCAGGGCGAACGTGACGAGTACCAGCCCGGTGCCGACCTCGACCAGCTCGGCACCGGAGAAGGGCTGCAGGATCCCGCCGGAGCGAAAGCCTCCTGGTCGTGTCAGCGGCAGCCAGTTGGCGGTCAGCGAGCCCTCGGCCACCAGCCCCACCACGGCGATGAGCACGATCACGGCTGCGCCGGCCAGCTCCACGACCTCGACCCCTGCTGCTGATGTGACCTGGCGCACGAGGTGACGGCCGAAAGCCGCGTAGAGCAGCAGCAGGACTCCCAGCGCCACCCCACCGGCGGGGAAGCCGCCGCCCGGGGAGGACCCGAACGCGAACAGGTAGAGACCTGCCACTGCCAACGCCGGGGCGAGGACCCGGGCCGCCCCCTGCACCACGACCGTGAGCCCGGGCAGCCGCGGTGGCACCGACCAGCTCGCGTCGGGCCCGTCGGAGTCCTCGCGCTCCTCCTCCCGCTCTGCTGCGCGGGCTTCTCGCTCGTTGCGCCCGGACGTCGGGTGCGGATCCTGCTCGGAGCGCTCGCGGGTCGCCGCCACCTCCTCGCCCTGGAAGCCCGCTCGGCGCTCACGGCGCCGGGTGAGGAGCAGCACGCTCGCGACGGCGGCGAGCAGCAGGAACGTCTCGCCGAACGTGTCGAACCCGCGCGAGCCGTAGACGACGACGCTCACCGGCTCGGTGCTGCCCCACGCGGGCAGCGCGGAGGTCATCGCCTCCCGTGCGACGGTCGGCAGCGGAGCCGCCTCGCGGGGCAGATCGGTGACGGCCAGGAGCAGCAGGACCGCCATTCCCGCGACGAGGGCCACCGCGGCCCAGGTCCGGTGCCGCCCGTGCTCGTCGTGGCTCTCCTGACGCCCGGTCACGAACCGCTCCCTGGGTCGGCCGGGTGCGCGTCGACCTCGCCGATGTCGCCCGCGTCCTCCACGTCCGTGCGGATCTTGCCGAGCGCCACGAGGTAGAGCGTCGGGAGCGCGACCGCGCCGACGACAGCTTCCGCATGCGCGTCGTCGGGAGCCCCGAGGAGGACGAAGACGAAGGTGAGCAGGCCGCCCGTCGCCGAGAGCGCCATGACCGCTCCACTGAGGTTGCGCAGCACCACGACGAGGAACGCGCAGGCCAGGAGCAGCGCGAGGCAGACGTAGTCGAGCAGCCAGAACAGGCTCACCGGGACCGGTCCGGCTCGTGTCGGTGGCCGTCGTCGCGGACCGCGCCGGACCACTGTGGGATGCCGGCTCGGTACGCCGCCCGGACCAGGGCGTGCGAGGCGGCCGGGTTGGTGATCGCGATGAGGAGGCCGATGAGGACGGCGCGGCTCGTGTTGTACGACGTGACGCCGGTCGCGACCGCGGAGGCCAGCAGCACCGGAAGGGCTCCCATCGTGATCGCCTTGGTGCCGCTCTGGACCCGGCTGTAGACATCGGGCATGCGCAGCACGCCCACCGCACCGGACAGCGAGAACCACAGACCCACCAGCACCAGCAGCGCCGCGACGACGGTTCTCACAGCAGGCCACGCTCGAGGAAGCGGGCCCACAGCAGCGTGCCGAGGTAGCTGAACGAGCCGAGCCAGAGCCCGACGTCGAGGTACAGCGACCGGTCCGCCCAGATCGCCAGGCAGACCAGGCTCAACGTGATCTGCGTGGAGATCGCGTTGAGCGCCACGATGCGGTCCGACACCGTCGGTCCGGCCGCCAGCCGCACGACGAGCACCCCCACCACCAACAGCTCGAGCAGCGCGGCCGTGCCCATCAGCCCGGTCATCGACGCACCAGGGGTCGTAGCCGTGCTTCGATCGGCCCGTTGACCGCGGCATAGGCGTCCTCCGCGTCGCCTACCGGCACGTCCAGCGCGTGGTAGAGCAGCCTGCCGTGTTCGAGGTCGACGTCGACGATCTGGTTGTCGACCACCAGCGAGCTGAGCAGGCCGGTCGCCGCGACCCCACCCGAGCCGGGCCAGCGGGTCGGTACGTCGACCATGCCGCTCGCGGGCGGCTTCCCGCCCCGCCAGACCCAGGCGCTCAGCCGCAGGTTGGCCATCACGATCCGGCCGAGCAGGTCCGCGCCCAGACGCACCGAGGCGACCAGACGTCGTGGCTGCAGCAGCACCCAGGGGCCGGCGACCGTCCCGAGCGGCGCGCACGCCAGGGCCACCGCGGCCGACACCGCAGCCCCCACGACGAGCGACTCGGCGGTCAGCATCCAGGCCAGCATCAGCCAGGCCAGGAAGCACCATGCAAGCAGAGCGAGCACGCGCACGGGGGGCCGGTACCCGTGGCCCGCCTGGCGAAACGGCTACGGACGGCATGGCGCCGGTCATGCGGCTCAGGCCGCGCGGAACCCGTCGAGGACGTCCCGCCGCAGGTCCAGCCCGTGCCCGGGCCGGTCGTCGCGCGGCCGCAGGCAGCCGTGGTCCGGGTCCAGGGTGCCCTCGAAGATCATCCGCTCGATCCGCACATGGTCGTGGAACCACTCCAGGTGGCGCAGGTTGGGGACCGCCGAGAGCGCCGCGACGTGCTGGTGCGGGGCGCAGTGGCCGGACACCTGCAGCCGGGAGGCCGCGGCCAGCGCGGCGACCCGCAGCAGCTCGGTGATGCCACCGCAGCGGGTGACGTCGACCTGGATGCAGTCGACGCAGCCGACCATGCGGCCGAAGTAGGCCAGGTCGTAGCCGTACTCGCCGGCCGTCACGTCGGCGGCCGTGGAACGGCGCACGACTTCCAGCCCCGCGGGGTCGTCGGAGGAGACCGGTTCCTCGAACCAACGGACGTCCAGCTCGTCCAGGGCCCGGGCGACCCGGACAGCCTGCCCCACCTGGTAGCCGCCGTTCGCATCGACGTACAGCTCGGTCTGCGGGCCGACGACCTCACGGGCATGTCGAACCCGACGCAGGTCACGGGCCTCGGCCCGGCCCCACGACTCACCGATCTTGATCTTGACCCGCGGTATCCGTTCGGTGACCCAGCCGGAGAGCTGCTCGGCCAGCTGGTCGTCGTCGTACGTCGTGAACCCACCGGACCCGTAGACGGGCACAGAGTCGTGCACGCAACCGAGTAGTCGGTGCAGCGGCACGTCGAGCAGGCGGGCCTTGAGGTCCCACAGGGCGCAGTCGACTGCGGACAGGGCCATCCCGCCGATGCCGGGACGGCCGATGTTGCGCAGCGCCGCCACCATCGCGGACCAGCACCCGGTGACGTCGAGGGGCCCACGGCCGATGAGCAACGGAGCCAGCACCTGCTCGACGACCGACGCGCACGCCGGGGAGCCGTAGGTCCAGCCGGTCCCGATCACCCCGTCGCTGGACACCTCCACCACCACGACGGTGGTCGAGTCCCATGTCAGGGTGCCGTCCCCCTCGGGAGCGTCGGTCGGGATCGTCGAGGTCGTCGTGGTGACGCTCTCGACGACGCCGAACCGCTCGGTCGCAGGAGTCACGACACCCATCACACGTCGCGGCCGCCCGGCAGGAAGTCCTGCATCTTCGCCTTGATGCCTTGCTTGACGACGTCGACCCGGTCGGCGTCCCCGCGGACGATGGACTCGAGCGCCTTCTCCATCTGGTCCCACGTCGCGTGCGGCGGGATCGGCGGGACCGCCGGGTCGGTGACGAACTCGACGACGCACGGGCGGTCGGCGGCCATCGCCTCGTCCCACGCCGGGCCGACCTCGTCCGGCTTCTCCACCAGGATGCCGTGCAGACCGAGGCTGCGGGCGAAGCCGGCGTAAGGGAAGTCGGGCAGGTGCTGGGACGGCAGGAACTGTGGCGAGCCACCCATCGCACGCAGCTCCCAGGTCACCTGGTTGAGGTCGTTGTTGTGCAGCACGGCGACGACCAGGCGCGGGTCGGCCCAGGACTCCCAGTACTTCGCGATGGTGATGAGCTCGTTGATGCCGTTCATCTGCATCGCGCCGTCCCCGACCATGGCGTAGGCCGGTCGGTCAGGGTGCGCGTACTTGGCTCCGATCGCGTAGGGGACGCCGCACCCCATGGTGGCCAGTGTCCCGGAGAGCGTGCCGCGCATCCGGCCGCGCATCTTGACGTGCCTGGCGTACCAGTTCGTCCCTGATCCCGAGTCGGCGCAGATCATGGCGTCGTCCGGGAGGCGCGGCGACAGCTCGTGGAAGACCAGCTCGGGGTTGACCGGGTCGGCCGAGACACCGGCTCGCCGCTCCATCACCTCCCACCAGCGCTTGACGTGCTTCTCGACGCCCTCGCGCCACGAGCGGTCGTCCTGGCGGGTCAGGCTCGGCAGCAGGGCACGCAGGGTCTCCGCGGCATCTCCGACGAGGTTGACCTCGAACGGGTAGCGCATCCCGATCATGGTCGGCTCGATGTCGATCTGCACGGCACGGACGCCGGGTCCGTCGCCGGAGAACTTGGGCAGGAACTGGGTGTAGGGGAAGTTGGAGCCGATGACGAGCAGGGTGTCGCACCCGGTCATCAGCTCGTACGAAGGGCGGGTGCCGAGCAAGCCGATGCTGCCGGTGACCCACGGCAGCTCGTCGGACAGCACGTCCTTGCCGAGCAGTGCCTTGGCGACGCCCGCGCCGAGCTGGTCCGCGACCTGGGTGACCTCTGCGGCCGCGCCACGGGCCCCCTGGCCGACCAGGATCGCGACCTTGCTGCCCGAGTTGAGCACATCGGCCGCTCGCTGCACGTCGGCGGCCGTGGGCGCCGGCGCCGCCCAGGTCTGGTCCAGGCTGGAGGGGACCATCTTGAACGCGTGCGTGGGGCCGGAGTAGTCGAGCTCCTGGACGTCGGACGGGATGATCAATGCCGTCACGGTGCGCTTGGCCGAGGCGATCCGGATGGCCCGATCGAGCACGTTGGGCAGCTGCTCGGGCACGGTGACCATCTGGCAGTACTCGTTCGCGACGTCCTTGTAGAGCGTCAGGAGGTCGACCTCCTGCTGGTAGCTGCCGCCCATGGCCGACCGGCTGGTCTGACCGACGATCGCGACGACCGGGACGTGGTCCAGCTTCGCGTCGTACAGGCCGTTGAGCAGGTGGATCGCGCCCGGCCCGCTGGTGGCGGTGCAGACACCGAGCCGGCCGGAGAACTTCGCGTAGCCGACCGCTTCGAACGCCGCCATCTCCTCGTGGCGGGCCTGGACGAACTGGGGCGAGTTCTCCGCCCTCTGCCACGCGGCGAGCAGCCCGTTGATGCCGTCACCCGCGTAGCCGAAGACGTGCTCGATGCCCCAGTCGCGCAGCCTGGACAGGACATAGTCGGCAACGGTCTGGCTCATGGCGTGCTCCTCGTGCGATCGGTGGTCTTCGCGGACTGGGCTCGGCGGTCGGTGACCACCCGTTCGGGGAGGTCGCCGAGCTGGCTCCCGGCCAGCCCGGCGGCGAGCAGCTCGGCGAGGTGTACGGCGGTTCGCCCCGTGTCGCCCTGCTCGATCTGGGTGCGGCAGCTGAAGCCGTCCGCGAGCACCACGGCCCGCTCGTCGGCGGCACGGACCCGCGGCAGCAGGACGCGTTCCCCCGCAGCTCGGGACACGTCGTAGTGGCCCCTCTCGAAGCCGAAGTTGCCGGCCAGGCCGCAGCAGCCCGACGCCAGCTGCTCGGCGTCGACTCCCGACCGGCTCAACAGGTCCTTGTCGGCGTCGCTCCCCAGAACGGCGTGCTGGTGGCAGTGGGTCTGGACCAGGGCATGCGCATTGAGAGCCGGAGGCACCCAGTCGGGGGCTCGTTCGGCGAGCAACCCCGCGAGGGTGTAGGTCTGCTGGGCCAGCCGGCGCATGTCCTCGTCGCCGTCGAGCAGGTCGGGCCCGTCACTGCGGAACACCGCAGTGCACGAGGGCTCGAGGCCGACCACGGGCACACCGGAGCGGATGTCGCCCCGGAGGATGCGAAGACTCCGGCGCACCACGCGGCGAGCCGTGACGAGCTGCCCGGTCGACACCCAGGTCAGTCCGCAGCACACGGGCTCGGCGGGGACGTGCACCTCGAACCCCGCGGCCTCCAGGACCGCCACCGCCGCCCGCGCGACGCCGGGGTGGAACGAGTTGTTGAACGTGTCCGGCCACAGGAGCACCGGGCCGCGAGGAGCCACCGAGCGAGCGGCCGCCCGCCGTCGCCACCAGCGGGTGAAGGGCTCGGCCGCGAACTGCGGGATCTCGCGCTCAGGGGCGATGCCGCCGGCTCGCTTGAGCAACGCGGACAGGCCGGGTGACGCCGTGACCCGGTTGACGAGTCCCGGTGCCCGCCCGGCAAGCCTGGCCCACAAGGGCAGCCAGCCCATCGAGTAGTGCGATCGTGGGCGCAACCGGCCGCGGTAGTGGTGTGCGAGGAACTCGGCCTTGTACGTCGCCATGTCGACGTTGACGGGGCAGTCGGACTTGCAGCCCTTGCAGGACAGGCACAGGTCCAGCGCGTCCCGGACCTCCGTCGACCGCCAGCCGTCGGTGATGACGTCTCCCCGGATCATCTCGAAGAGCAGCCGCGCCCGCCCTCGCGTGGAGTGCTCCTCCTCCCTGGTCACCATGTACGACGGGCACATGACCGTGTTGCCGCCGTCCTGGCTGCTGGTCGACCGGCAGTTTCCGATGCCGACGCAGCGCATGGTGGCTGTGGAGAAACGGTGGTCGTCCTCGGAGTAGGCGAAGAACGTGGCCGGCTCGGCGTGGGAGAAGCCGGTGCCGAGCCGCAGGTGCGAGTCCAGGGGGTTGGGGTCGACGATCTTGCCGGGGTTCATCCGGTTGGTGGGATCGAAGATCGCCTTCGTCGCTCGGAACAGGGCGACGACGCGCTCGCCGAACATCCGGGTCAGCAGCTCTCCCCGGGACTGGCCGTCGCCGTGCTCGCCGGAGAGCGACCCGCCGTACGACACGACCAGATCGGCCGCCGTCTCGACGAACGAGCGGAACGTCGCGATGCCGGCCGCGGTACGCAGCTCGAAGGGGATCCTGGTGTGCACGCAGCCCTGCCCGAAGTGGCCGTAGAGCGCGGTCTCCGAAAGGTCGTAGCCGAACTTCTCCAGCAGAGCCTGGAAGTCGCGCAGGTAGTCGCCGAGCCGCTCGGGCGGCACTGCCGCGTCCTCCCAGCCCTCCCAGTTCTCGTGCTTGCCCTTCGGGTGCGCTGTCGCGCCGAGGCCGGCCTCGCGCACCTCGACCAGCTCGTCCTCCTTGGCCGGGTCGTCGAGGAACTTCACGTGGGGGGCGTGCTCGTGCCCCTCCACGTCCTCGAGCAGCGCCTTCCCCTTGGCGTCGGCGTCGCCCTGGTCGTCACCGGCGAACTGCACCATCAGCCATCCGCCACCCGGTGGCAGGTCGGCGATCGCGGTCCCGGCCAGGTGCGCCGCTTCCTCGAGGTCGATCAGTACGTGGTCGAGGCCCTCGAGCTGCCACGGGTCGTGCCGCAGCACGTCGGGCACGGCGTCTCCGGCGGTCGCGATGTCCGGGTAGCCCAGCACCACCATCGCCTTCGCGTTCGGCACCGGCACCAGGTCGAGCTCGGCGTGCAGGACAGTGACGAGCGTCCCCTCGGAGCCGACAAGTGCGCGCGCGACGTCGAAGCCCGCCTCGGGCAGCAGCGCGTCGAGGTTGTAGCCGGAGACCCGGCGCGGGATGTGAGGGAAGCGCGTGCGGAGGAGGCCGAGGTTGTCGTCGCGGATCCGGCGCAGCTCTCGGTAGATCTCGGCGCGACGGTCGCGACCGGCCGCGACCTCGGCGTACTCGGCGTCGGTCGTGGGGCCTACCCACATCCGGGTTCCGTCGTAAGTCAGCACCTCGAGCCGGTGCACGTTGTCGACGGTCTTGCCGTAGGCCTGCGCGCTGGCGCCGCACGAGTTGTTGCCGACCATCCCGCCGACGGTGCAGCTTCGGTGAGTGGACGGCTTGGGGCCGAACATCAGGCCGTACGGCGCGAGCTGGCGGTTGAGCTCGTCCAGGCCGATGCCTGGTTCGACGACACACCGGCGTTGCTCAGGTTCGACAGAGACGATGCGGTTGCAGTGTTTCGTCCAGTCGATGATGACTGCGGCGTTCGTGGTCTGCCCGGCGAGGCTGGTGCCGCCTCCTCGGGAGGTGATCGGGACATCGTGCTCCCGGCATGTCCCGACGGCGGCGACCACGTCGTCCACGCTGCGCGGAACGACGACGCCGATCGGGACCTGGCGGTAGTTGGAGGAGTCGCTCGCATAGGCGCTGCGGGAGCCCGGGTCGAAGCGGACCTCGCCTACGAGGGCGGCACGCAGTGCTAGCTCGAGCTCGGTTGCGTGCGTGCCGCTCCGCGTCACGGCGGACACTGGAGCGAACTCTCCCTCACCTCTACTCGCTCCCCGAGGCGGACCCCTCCAAACGGGATAGGCCTCCCAGGTTTCGGGCCCCTCGCTCGGGTGAGGCCGACAGCAGCGTGAGTCGCACGAGCGAAGGGAGTTCCGTGATGCCGTCCTCCAGCATCAAGAACGAGAAGCAGTACGAAGCGTTGCGGGACAAGGGGATGTCCAAGCAACGAGCCGCCCGTATCTCCAACGCGCCCGACGCGTCCAAGCACGGCGGCCAGAAGTCCGGCTCGGGCGGAGACAGCAGTCAGGGAGGGACCACCGCACAGAAGAAGAAGGCCGGTCGCAAGGGCGGCAAGGCCGCGGCCGCCAAGCGCTGACCTGAGGTCTTCGCTGTGCGGGTGATGCAAGGTCGCGTGATGGTGCGTCTCCCCGGGGCCGGCTGAGTCGCGCGGAAGACGTATCCCACAACCGCTTCAGAGCAGAGGAGCCATAGATGTCCGAGGACGCCATCGTCATCCTGAAGGACGACCACAAGCAGATCAGGAAGTTGTTCCGCGAGTTCCGCGCCGCGGGGGAGGACGCCCGTGCGACGAAAGGCCACCTCGTGGAGCGCATCATCGAGCTCCTGACCGTGCACACCTATCTGGAGAACGACGTGATGTACCCGCAAGTGCGTCACCTGCTGCCGGAGCTCGACGACGACATCCTGGAGTCCTACGAGGAGCACCACGTCGCGGACGTGCTCTGCATGGAGCTGTGGTCGATGCAATCGCAGGACGAGCACTTCGAAGCCAAGACCACGGTGCTGATCGAGAACGTCGAGCACCACATGGCCGAGGAGGAGGACGAGTGGTTCCCCAAGGTGCGCAGCGGACTCACCCGGACCCAGTTGCGTGAGCTCGGCAGGGCGATGATCGCCAAGCGGGCGGAGGCCCCCACCCAGCCGACGACCCCGTCTGCGCTGAAGAAGGCGCTCGACGCCCTCGTGGGCTGACCACCAGGTCGATTGGCAAGAGGCGTCCCGCCGGGTGGTGGGTTCGCGAGATGGGCGGGTCCTTGGTCCCAGTTCCTCCGGTGAGGACGTGACGTGACCCGGCCTGCAGATGCGTGCACGGCCCCGCTGATACCGGCAAGGGGGTGGGCCGCGAGCGATCAGCCTGCCCGAGCCCGAGTAGTTCCGTGGCCCGGCTCCGCCCACAGAAGTCGCGGGTTTCGGGACGGTTGCGCCTCGAGCCGTGGGGGAAACGCTCACGTGGGGGGTCGCGCCGAGTGGCGCCCGACTGCTGGAGGACTCGTGCGCGGAAGAGGTGGCGGCATCATCGCCGTGCTGGTTGTGATCTGGCTGGTGATCGGACTGTTGGCTTCGGTCCAGCGGCACTACTTCTCCAGTGGGAAAGCCAACTGTGCGCACGCCAGCACAGTTCTGGTGACGATCGTCGCCGGCCCGCTGAACTACCTCGGTGCCAATCCGAAGACCAAGTGCCACGTACCGCAGCCGTCCAAGTAGCACGCCGTCCACGTAGCACCAGCCGTGGCAGGGAACCGCACCCGGTCCGTCATCGACGCACGCTGGACGTCGCGCGGACCGGGTCCGGCCTGACGTGTCACCTGCGGGCATCGCCGCCGGTCAGGGACCGAACGATGCCCCCTAGCCCTGCTTGGTCTCCCAGAAGATCTTGTCGATCTCGGCGATCTTCTCGAGCAGCTCCTGCGCCTTGGCCGGCTCGACGCTGCCCTTGCCGCCGGCCGCGCCGGCCAGCTTGGTGGCCTCGTTGAAAAGCTGGTGCAGCTCGGGGTACTTCTCGAAGTGGTCCGGCTTGAAGTAGTCGGTCCAGAGCACCCACAGGTGGTGCTTGACCAGCTCGGCCCGCTGCTCCTTGATGATCAGCGCGCGGGTACGGAACACCTCGTCGGTGTTGCCGGCGTACTTCTCGCAGATCGCCTTGACGGACTCGGCCTCGATCCTGGCCTGGGCCGGGTCGTATACGCCGCACGGCAGGTCGCAGTGGGCATGCACGACGGTCCGGGGGGTGAGCAGTCGCGACAGCACGTGCATCAGTCCTTCCATCGGATTCCTCGCCGGCGGCGGCGGTCTCGTGGCCGTCGGCGTACGTGTGCTCGTCCTTCGTTGGGACACTACTCCCGGCTCGTACCCCGTCCTCGGGCCGCTATCCGCGTGGAGGGAGGCTTCCGGTGCACGCTCGGCTGGGCCGTGTCGTGGTCCGGGGCAGATCGATGCAGCCGACGCTCTACGACGGCGACCAGCTGCTGGTCAGGTACGGCGCCGAGCCCCGGCCGGGCCGGTTGGCCGTCGTGCGGTTGCCCGGGGGACCGCTGTCGGTGAAACGGGTCACGTTCCGCGACCCGGACGGCTGGTGGGTCGAACGGGACAACCCGGCGGAGGGGGTCGACTCCTGGCAGGTGGGGGCGGTGCCCGATGCCGACGTACTGGCCGTGGTGTGGTGTCGCTACTGGCCACCACGCCGCCGACGCCGCCGGTCCCGTGATCGTGAAGGAAACGTCGACTAGGTCAGGTCGGAACGTGCACGATCACCGGAGGGCGCGGGGGCCTGGTCAGAGCACCTTCGAGAGGAACGACTTCGTGCGCTCGTGCTGCGGATTGGCGATGATCTCCCGCGGCACGCCGGCTTCGACCACGACGCCGTCGTCCATGAACACCAGGGCGTCACCGACCTCGCGGGCGAACCCCATCTCGTGGGTGACGACGATCATCGTCATGCCGCTCTCGGCCAGCTCGCGCATCGCGTCGAGCACCTCACCCACCAGCTCGGGGTCGAGTGCCGACGTCGGCTCGTCGAAGAGCATCAGCTTGGGACGCATCGCCAGGGCACGGGCGATCGCCACCCGCTGCTGCTGACCGCCGGACAGCTGGCTGGGGTACGAGCTTGCCTTGTCCGCGAGTCCCACCTTGCCCAGCAGCTCGATGCCCTCGTCACGACAGCGTCCCTTGTCCGCCTGTCGGACCTTGGTCGGTGCCTCGATGACGTTCTGCAGTGCAGTCATGTGGGGGAACAGGTTGAACCGCTGGAACACCATCCCGATGTCGCGTCGCTGGGCGGCGACCTCCCGTTCGCGCAGCTCGTGCAGCTTGCCGCCTTGCTCGCGGTAGCCGATCAGCGCTCCGTCCACCCAGAGGCGGCCGGCG
>JAVEDG010000091.1 GCA_030841245.1 Actinomycetota bacterium | reverse complement strand
AGCAGGTCGTAGCGTCCCCAGAGGACGCCGATGCCGGTCGGGCCGCACATCTTGTGGCCGGTGAAGCCGACGAAGTCGGCCCCGAGTGCCGTGACGTCGACCGGCAGCTGAGGCACCGACTGGGCGGCGTCGAGCACGACCAGCGCTCCGACCTCGCGAGCCCGCCGGACGATCGTGTCGACCGGGTTGAGGGTCCCGAGCGCGTTGGAGACGTGCACGAACGCGACGACCTTCGTGCGTTCGTTGACGATCTCGTCGAGCCGCGACAGGTCGAGGCGGCCGTCGTCATCGATGCCGAGCCAGCGCAAGGTGGCTCCGGTCCGCTGTGTGACCAGCTGCCAGGGCACGATGTTCGAGTGGTGCTCCATCTCGGTGATGACGACCTCGTCGCCGGGCCCGATGCCGTGCGGCGGACCGGCCCAGGACAGCACGTTCGCGACCAGGTTGAGGCCCTCGGTGATGTTCTTGGTGAACACCACCTCTTCGCGGCGCGGTGCGTTGATGAACGCCGCAACCTTGTCGCGGGCGCCCTCGTAGGCCTCGGTGGCCTCCTGGCCCAGGATGTGCACCGCACGGGCGACGTTCGCGTTGTGCGAGGCGTAGAAGTCGGCGACGGTGTCGATGACCTGGCGCGGCTTCTGCGACGTGTTGGCGCTGTCGAGGTAGGCCAGCGGGACGTCGCCGGGCATGACCCGGTCGAGGATCGGGAAGTCCTTCCTGATCCGTTCGACGTCGTACGCCGTGTCGCCGGTGGTTACGGGGCTCACCCTGCGGCACCGGCCTTGAGGAACCGCTCGTAGCCCTCGGTCTCGAGCCGCTCGGCCAGCTCGGGGCCGCCCTCCTCCACGATGCGGCCGTCGACGAAGACGTGCACGAAGTCGGGCTGGATGTAGCGCAGGATCCGGGTGTAGTGCGTGATCAGCAGCACGCCGACCTCGCCGGTCGCACGCACCCGGTTGACGCCCTCCGAGACGACCTTGAGCGCGTCGATGTCCAGACCCGAGTCGGTCTCGTCGAGGATCGCGATGCGGGGCTGGAGCAGCTCGAGCTGCAAGATCTCATGCCGCTTCTTCTCCCCGCCGGAGAAGCCCTCGTTGACACTGCGCTCGGCGAACGAGGAGTCGACGGCGAGTCGCTCCATCGCGACCTTGACGTCCTTGACCCAGGTGCGCAGCTTGGGCGCCTCACCCGAGACGGCCGTCTTCGCGCTGCGCAGGAAGTTGGTGACCGAGACGCCGGGCACCTCGACGGGGTACTGCATGGCGAGGAACAGGCCGGCGCGCGCCCGCTCGTCGACGGTCATGGCGAGCACGTCGGCGCCGTCGAGGGTCACCGAACCGCTGGTGATCCGGTACTTGGGGTGCCCCGCGATGGAGTAGGCCAGAGTGGACTTTCCCGAGCCGTTGGGTCCCATGATCGCGTGGGTCTGGCCGGCCGAGACGGTGAGGTCGACGCCGCGCAGGATCTCCTGCGGGCCGTTCTCGGTGTCGACCGAGACGTGCAGGTCGCGGATCTCGAGCGTGGACATTCACTTCTCCTTTGCCACGGAGACGAGGATCTCGTCGCCGTCGATCTTCACGGGGTAGACGGAGACGGGCTGGGTGGCCGGCAGGCCGGTGGGCCGGCCGGTCACCAGGTCGAAGCGCGAGCCGTGCAGCCAACACTCGATGGTCTGGTCCTCGATCTCTCCCTCGGACAGGGCGACGTTGGCGTGGGAGCACACGTCGTGGATCGCGTAGACCTCACCGGCGCTGCGCACGATCGCGATCGGCAGGCCGTCGATGACGACGCGGTGGGCACCGCCGTCCTCGACGTCGGCGACCGCACAGGCGCGGACGTACTCACTCATCAGCGGACCGCGCCTTCGAGCTCGGCCTCCACCGCTGTGAGCAGCCGCTCCTGGATGTCGGGGATGCCGATCTGGGCGATCACGTCGGCGAAGAAGCCGCGGACGACCAACCGCCGGGCCTCGTCGGCGGGGATGCCGCGCGACTGCAGGTAGAACAGCTGCTCGTCGTCGAACCGCCCGGTGGCACTGGCGTGGCCGGCCCCGACGATCTCGCCGGTCTCGATCTCCAGGTTGGGCACCGAGTCGGCCCGGGCGCCGTCGGTCAGGACCAGGTTGCGGTTGAGCTCGAATGTCTCGGTGCCCTGCGCGACAGCGCGGATCAGCACGTCGCCGATCCACACTGTGTGTGCGTCCTCCCCCTGCAGCGCCCCCTTGTAGGTGACGTTGGAGCGACAGTGCGGCACCGCGTGGTCGACGAAGAGCCGGTGCTCCAGGTGCTGGCCCGAGTCGGCGAAGTAGAGCCCCAGCATCTCGAGGTCACCCCCGGGAGCGGCGAACGCGGCCTCGGGGGCGATGCGGACGACGGCGCCGCCGAAGGTGACCACGATGCTCTTGAAGCGGGCGTCGCGACCGACCTTGATCGACTGCTGCGAGAGGTGCACGGCGTCGTCGGCCCAGTCGTTGACGCTGACGACGGTGAGCGACGCGCTGTCACCGACGAGGAACTCGACGTTGTCGGCGTAGGTCGCGCTGCCGGAGTGGTCGAGGACCACGACGGCCTGGGCGAAGGGCTTCACGTCGACCAGGACGTGGCCGAACGCCGTACCGCCCTCGCCGCGCAGGCGCAGCATCGTGGGCCGGCTCGCGACCTGCTCGGTGGGCACCGTGATCACGGTGGCCTTCTCGAAGTTGGACCAGGCCCGGGCGGCGACCCGGTCCGCCGGGGTGCCTGCCTTGCCGAGCCGCTCGTCGTCGCGCCCCACGGTCTCGACCTGGACCTCGGGTGCGGCGTCGACGTGCACCAGCACGGTGCCGTCACCGGCACCGGCGTCCTCGTGCAGCCCGTGGATCCGGTCGAGCGGGGTGAACCGCCACTCCTCCTCGCGCCCGGTGGGCACGTCGAAGTCCGCCACGTCGTAGGCCGCGAAGCGCTCGCCCCGGCTGTCGCCGGCGACCGGCGTGGCGCCGTGGCTGTGCGGCCGGCCGCTGAACCCGCCCGTCTGCGGCGAGAGCACCGCTGCGGCCCCGACCGCCTCGGGAGTGATCTGCTGGGACACGCTTAGCCCACGGCTCCTTCCATCTGCAGCTCGATCAGGCGGTTGAGCTCGAGGGCGTACTCCATCGGCAGCTCCTTGGCGATCGGCTCGACGAAGCCGCGCACGATCATCGCCATCGCCTCGTCCTCGGTCAGGCCGCGGCTCATCAGGTAGAACAGCTGGTCGGCGCTGACCTTGGAGACGGTCGCCTCATGACCCATGGTCACGTCGTCCTCGCGGACGACGACGTAGGGGGAGGTGTCCGAACGGCTCATCGTGTCGATGAGCAGGGCGTCGCACTTCACCGTCGACCGCGAGCCGTAGGCGCCCTCGTTGATCTGCACCAGACCGCGGTAGGACGTGCGGCCACCGCCCCGGGCGACCGACTTGGAGATGATCGTCGAGGAGGTGTGCGGCGCGACGTGCACCATCTTGGCGCCGGCGTCCTGGTGCTGGCCCTCACCGGCGAAGGCGACGGAGAGCGTCTCGCCCTTGGCGTGCTCACCGAGCAGCCAGACGGCCGGGTACTTCATCGTCACCTTGGAGCCGATGTTGCCGTCGATCCACTCCATGGTCGCGCCCTCGTGGGCAGCCGCCCGCTTGGTGACCAGGTTGTAGACGTTGTTGGACCAGTTCTGGATCGTCGTGTAGCGCACCCGGGCGTTCTTCTTCACGATGATAACGGCCCCCGCGCTGTGCAGCGAGTCGGACGAGTAGATCGGGGCGGTGCAGCCCTCGACGTAGTGCACCTGGGAGCCCTCGTCGGCGATGATCAGCGTCCGCTCGAACTGGCCCATGTTCTCGGTGTTGATCCGGAAGTAGGCCTGCAAGGGGATGTCGACCTGCACGCCGGGGGGCACGTAGATGAACGAGCCGCCTGACCACACCGAGGTGTTGAGCGCGGCGAACTTGTTGTCGCCGACCGGGATCACCGAGCCGAAGTACTCCCGGAACAGGTCCTCGTGCTCGCGCAGGGCCGTGTCGGGGTCGAGGTAGAGCACGCCCTTCTCCTCCAGGTCCTCGCGGATCTGGTGGTACACCACCTCGCTCTCATACTGGGCCGCCACGCCGGCGATGAGGCGCTGCTTCTCCGCCTCGGGGATGCCGAGCTTGTCGTAGGTGTTCTTGATGTCCGCCGGCAGGTCGTCCCAGGACGCGGCCTGCTTCTCCGTGGAGCGGACGAAGTACTTGATGTTGTCGAAGTCGATGCCCGACAGGTCCGAGCCCCAAGTGGGCATCGGCTTCTTGCCGAACAGCCGCAGGCCCTTGAGGCGCATGTTGAGCATCCACTCGGGCTCGTTCTTCTTCGCCGAGATGTCGCGGACGACGTCCTCGTTGAGCCCGCGTCGTGCCGTCTCTCCGGCGGTGTCGGAGTCGGCCCAGCCGAACTGGTACCGGCCGAGGCCCTCGAGCTCCGGGTGCGCGGTGCTGGTCATCGGGATGTCCTCCGAGTGGTGGGGCGGGAGGTGGGAACGTGCGAGATGTGAGTCGTGCACACGCCGTCGCCGTGGGCGATCGTCGCGAGTCGTTGGACCGAGGTGCCGAGCAGCCTGGCGAAGACCTCGGTCTCGGCCTCGCAGAGCTGCGGGAACTGCTCGGCGACGTGGGCGACCGGGCAGTTGTGCTGGCAGAGCTGCTCCCCGGCGCCCGCACGGCCCAACCCGGGCACCGTGCGGGTCGAAGCAGCGTAGCCGTCGCCGGAGAGCGCCTCGGCGAGTGCCTGGGTACGCCCGTCGGCGGGAGCAGCCTCGACCACTGGTCGGTAGCGAGCCTCGAGGTCAGCGACCCGCTGCCGGGCGAAGTTCGCCACCGCGTCCGTCCCGCCGTGATCGGCGAGGAACCGCAGCGCGCTGGCGGCCAGGTCGTCGTAGGCCTGGTCGAACTGGTCGCGTCCGGCGGCGGTCATGGCGAACAGACGGGCCGGGCGACCCCGCCCGCGGTTGCCGAGGTTGCGCGGCTGGCGCTCCTCGATGAGGGTGTCGGCCAGCAGCGCGTCCAGGTGACGGCGTACGGCGGCGGTCGTGAGCCCGAGCCGCTCGGCCAGCGCGGCAGCTGTCAGTGGGCCGTTCTCGAGCACGGTGCGGGCGACCCGGTCGCGGGTGCTGGCCTCCACCGCCTGCGGCGCGACGGGCGCGGACCCGCTGGCGGACACCGGCACCCGGGCGGCCGGGCGGCCGTCCCGCGGGTTCAGAGCCTTTTTCACAACACCAGTGTCGCGTAATTGCCGGCCGCAGGCAAACCCGGCCCCCAGATCCCGGATCCGTACCCCGCACTTGGATCTTCGCAGGTGGGGCGCTCCGTAGACTCCGCGACATGGCCCAGCCCGCGGTCGAGGTCGTCGACCTCGTCAAGCGCTACGGCGGCACGAAAGCGGTCGCGGGGCTGTCGATGAGCGTCCCGCCCGGGACCGTGACGGCCGTGCTCGGGCCGAACGGAGCCGGCAAGACCACCACGGTGGAGACCTGTGAGGGCTACCGGGCGCCGGACGCCGGAATCGTCCGGGTGCTGGGCCTTGACCCGCGCTCGGACGCCCGTGCGCTGAGACCGCGGGTCGGGATCATGCTGCAGTCCGGCGGGATCTACCCCGGGGTCAAGGCGGCCGAGATGCTCCGCCACATGGCGTCCCTGCACGCCCATCCCCTCGACGTGGACGAGCTGCTGGACCGGCTCGGTCTCGGCCCGTCGCGCCGTACGGCGTACCGACGGCTCTCCGGAGGCCAGCAGCAACGCCTCTCGCTGGCCATGGCCCTCGTCGGGCGGCCCGAGCTCGTCTTCCTCGACGAGCCGACAGCGGGGCTGGACCCGCAGGCGAGGCGGGCCACCTGGGAGTTGGTCGCCGAGCTGCGCGACGCGGGGGTGACGGTCGTGCTCACCACCCACTTCATGGACGAGGCGGAGCGGCTGGCCGACCAGGTGGTCGTCGTCGACCACGGGGTCGTGATCGCCGCCGGCTCCCCGGGCGAGCTGATGTCGCAGGGTGCCAGGAACACGCTGCGGTTCGGCGGGCCGCACGGGCTCGACCTGACCGGCCTTCAGGACGTGCTGTCTCCCGACTCGAAGGCCAGCGAGGTGAGCCCGGGGCACTACCTGGTCGAGGGCACGATCGACCCGCACCTGCTTGCCTCCGTGACCGCGTGGTGCGCCGACCAGGGCGTGATGCCGCGTGACCTGACCGTGGAGAGCCGGACCCTGGAGGACGTCTTCCTCGAGCTCACCGGACGGGAGCTGCGCCAGTGACCGCCGGCTCGGGGACCGAGACCGCCCCGTTCACCCCTCGCCCGGGCGCGGCTCCGCTGCACCGCATGGTCCTTTCCCAGACCGGTCTCGAGATCCGCATGGTCCTGCGCAACGGCGAGCAGCTGCTGCTCACCGTCTTCATCCCGGTGCTCGTCCTGGTGCTGTTCTCCAGCATCGAGTTCATGAACCTCGGCAACCGCGACCGCCGGGTCGACTTCCTCGTGCCCGGCGTGCTCGCCCTCGCGGTCATCTCGACCTCGTTCACCGGGCTGGCCATCGGCACCGGGTTCGAGCGCCGGTACGGAGCGTTGAAGCGACTGGGTGCCAGCCCGCTCCCCCGCTGGGGCCTCCTATCGGCCAAGCTGCTGGCGGTCATGGCTATCGAGGCGCTGCAGGTGTTGCTGCTCTGCGGCGTCGCCTCGGCTATGGGTTGGTCACCGCACGGCGCGTGGTACGCCGTGGCGGTCCTGCTGCTCGCCGGCACGACGGCGTTCGCCTCGCTCGGGCTGCTCATGGCCGGAACGCTGCGGGCCGAGGCCACGTTGGCCGGCGCCAACCTGGTCTACCTCTTCTTCCTCGTCACCGGAGGGATCGCGGTGCCGCTGAGCCGCTTCCCCGGCCGGGTCCGATCCGTCCTCGAGGCGCTGCCGGCCGGCGCGCTGTCCAACGGGCTGCGCGAGGTGCTGCGCGACGGCTCGTCGCTGCCGTGGGGACCGGTGGGCGTGCTCGCCGCCTGGGCGGCGGTCGCCGGTCTGCTCGCCGCCCGCACCTTCAAATGGGAGTGACTCCCGCGCATACGCTGGGTCCCGTGATCGGGCGACTCCGGGCGTGGCAGCCGTCCGCGGCCGCCGTACGGCGCGCGTTCCTGGCGACGCTGGTCACCAACGCCGGCATCGTCGTGACCGGCGGCGCTGTCCGGCTCACCTCCTCGGGCCTCGGGTGCCCGACCTTCCCGCGCTGCACCGACCGGAGCCTGGTGGTCACCGGCGAGATGGGGGCCCACGGGCTGGTGGAGTTCGGCAACCGGATGCTCACGTTCGCGCTGTCGGCGGTCGTGGCGGTCGCGATCGTGACGGCCTGGCGGGTGCGGCGCGCCGACCTGCTGCGCAGCGGCTGGCTCATGTTCGCCGGGATCGTGGCGCAGGCCCTGCTCGGCGGCGTCACAGTCCTCACCGGGCTGAACCCGGCGACCGTGATGGCCCACTTCCTGCTGTCGATGGTCCTGATAGCCGTCGCCACGCACGCCTACGAGCGGTCCTGCGGCGTGCCCGTCGCCCCGCAGCCGCGCGTACGGCGGGACCTGCTCATCGGCGGAAGGCTGCTCGTGGTGGTGGTCGCCGCCACCCTCGTGGCCGGGACCGTCGTCACCGGGACCGGTCCGCACTCCGGCGACAAGCACGCCACCCACCGGTTCCCGTTCAACCTGCTCGAGGTGACCCAGCTGCACGCCGACCTGGTGTTCCTGCTCGTCGGGCTCGCGCTGGGCCTGACCGTCGCCCTTCGTGCGACCGCATCTCCTCCTGACCTGCAGCGTCGGGCGCTGGTGCTGATCGGCACCGTCATGCTGCAGGGCGCGATCGGTTACACCCAGTACTTCCTCGACGTCCCCGTCGGGCTGGTCATGGTGCACGTGCTGGGGGCCACCCTGGTGTGGATCGCCACGCTGCAGCTGCTGCTCGGCATGACCGAGCGGGTCTCAGCTGTGGTGCCGGCCGCCCGCCGCCCGGGCCGTCGGGCGGACGACCTACCCGTCGCCTCCGCCACCCGACCCGGAGCCTGACCCGCCTCCGCCGCTCTCGTCGGACACGAGGAAGTCGGGTCGACCCGAGACGCAGCGCACGGTCACCTCGACGCGCTCGCCGTTGGCGTCCTGACTGGGCTCGAACCGCACCCGGGCCTCGGTGACCTGGCCGGAGGTGAGGTCATGGATCTCCCAGCCCACGGCGGGTGACGCGCTGACCGACACCAGACCCCCGCGACAGGTGGCTGAGACGTATCCCCCGCGAGTGGTGCGGCTGCTGGTGACCGCGCCGGCGCTCGACGAGTGCGAGGTGCCACCCGTCGTCCGAGACGTGGTCGGGCCGTCGTCATGGTGGCGACGGTGGTGCCCCGTCGCGGACGGCGTCGGGGTCGAGGAGAGCGCGGGGACCGGCCCGTCGAGTGGCGGCGCGCCGGCGGACGGGACGGTGCTGAACGGGTCACCCACGAAGCCGGCAGCACCGAACCCCACCCCGATGGCCGCCGAGGCGAACACCACCCAGAGAGCGATCAGGGCGAACCGTCTGTCCATGGACCCAGTCTGGGGCCGCCCCGGTTAACCCGGGGCTAACCCCGGCTCATGGCCGGCTCCACGTCGTCGGGAATCCGGTGCCACCGGGTTACGGTCTTGGCGTGGCGTCTCTGCTGCTGATCGAGGACGACCTCCGCATCCGGACCGCATTGACCCGGGCGCTGGGGGAACGCGGGCATGCCGTCGCGTCCGAACCGACCGCCATGGGCGGCCTGCAGCACGCCATCGACGACCCGCCCGACCTGGTGGTGCTTGACCTCGGTCTGCCCGATCTCGACGGCACGCAGCTGTTGCGGATGCTGCGGTCGGTCAGCCAGGTGCCGGTCATCGTGGCGACCGCGCGCGACGACGACCGGGTGGTCGTCGAGGCTCTCGACGCTGGTGCCGACGACTACGTGGTCAAGCCGTTCAGCGCCGATGCGCTCGACGCCAGGATCCGCGCGGTCCTGCGCCGGAGCAGCACCGACGGCGCCGCAAGCACGATCGAGGTCGGCGATCTCGCCGTGGATCTCAAGGGACGTACGGCGGTGCTGGGCGGTCGCCCGCTGGACCTGCGGCCGCGGGAGTTCGACCTGCTGGCCTACCTCGCGGCCCGGCCGAACGAGGTCGTCTCCAAGCGAACGCTGCTCGCCGAGGTGTGGCAGCAGCCCTACGGTGGCGCGGACAAGACCGTCGACGTTCATCTGTCCTGGCTGCGCCGCAAGCTCGGCGAGTCGGCCGACGAACCACAGCTGTTGCACACCATCCGCGGTGTCGGGGTGAAGCTGGTGGGGCCGCCGGGATGAGCGGTCGGTGAGGCGACGGCTCGTCCTGCTGGCAGCTGCCACGACCTCGGTGGTGCTGTTGGCGTTCACCCTGCCCCTGGCCGTGCTCATCGACCGCGCAGCGACGAACGCGGCCATCGCCACCGCCACGGACCGCAGCCAGTCCATCGTGCCGACCGTGGCGGTGGGCACCGCGGCCGAGATCAGCCGGGCGGTGTCGGCGGTGGCCGACCGCGACTTCGTCGTACGTGTGCGAATGCCGTCCGGGTCGGTCGTGGGCCGGCCCTTCGACACCGCGCGACACCCGGTCGATCCCCGGCTGCGGGCCACCGAGGTGCGGTCGCTTCCGGACGGCCGGGTGATCCTCGACCAGCCGGTCCTCCGAACCGACGGGACAGCCGTGATCAGCACCCTGATGAGCGAACGGGTTCTCGACGCCGGCGTCTGGCATGCCTGGTCCGTGCTGGCCATGCTCGCCGTGACCCTCTTCGCCCTCTCTCTCGTCGTCGCCGACCGGCTGGCCCGGTCGATGACCCGCCCGGTGACCGAGCTGGCCGCGACCGCGGAGCGGCTGGGGCGGGGTGATCTGGACGCCCGGGCGGAGCCGGGTGGTCCGGACGAGGTCCGGGAGGTGGGACTTGCGCTGAACCGGCTGGCAGCACGCATCGGGGAGCTGCTGGCCCACGAGCGCGAGTCGGTGGCGGATCTGTCGCACCGGTTGCGGACGCCCATCACCGCGCTGCGGCTGGAGGCCGAGTCGGTCCGTGACGACGAGGCACGGGGCCGGCTGACCAGCGCGGTGGACGAGCTCACCCGAGGCGTCGACGACGTCATCCGTGAGGCCCGACGGACGATCCGCGAGGGGGTCGAGGCCCGGTGCGACGCCACGTCCGTCGTGTCCGAACGCGTTGCGTTCTGGCAGGTGCTGGCAGAGGACCAGCACCGCAGGCTCTCCCTCGTCCTGCCCGACCGGCCCAGCTGGGTCCGGGTCAGCCGACCTGACCTCGAAGCCGCGATGGACGCCTTGCTGGGCAACGTCCTCTCGCACACCGAGGAGGGCATCGGCTTCGGTGTGGAGCTGCGCCGCGACGGCACCGCGGTGCTGGTCAGCGTCCGCGACGACGGCCCCGGCTTCGCCGATCCGTCCCTGCTCGAGCGGGGTCGCAGCGGGGCCGGCTCGACCGGGCTCGGGCTGGACATCGCGCGCCGCACCGCGCTCGCCTCCGGCGGCGCGCTGCAGGTGGAGTCACCGGCCGGAGGCGGCGCGGTGGTGACGATGCGCCTCGGTCCGCCGGCGGAGTGACGCCTCAGTGCAGCAGCGGGTCGATGGCCACGGCGACGAACAGCAGGGTGAGATAGGAGATGGACCAGTGGAACAGCCGCATCGGGGCCAGCGCAGCGGCGGGCAGATCTCCGGCGACCGCGCCCCGGACGCGGCGCTGCAGGCGATGGGACTCCAGCAGGAAAGCTGCACCGAGGACAGTCGCGGACCCGGCGTAGAACGGCGTGGTGCCTGCGACCGGCCACAGCAGCAGTGAGGTCGCCACCATCGCCCAGCTGTAGCGGACGATCTGGCGGGCCACCACAGGTGCCTCCGCGACCACCGGGAGCATCGGCACCCCGGCCGCGGCGTAGTCGTCACGGAAGCGCATCGACAACGGCCAGTAGTGCGGCGGCGTCCAGAAGAAGATGACCCCGAAGAGCACGACCGGCACCCACGACAGGCTCCCGGAGACGGCCGCCCAACCGATCAGGACCGGCATGCATCCGGCCGCTCCGCCCCAGACGATGTTCTGCGGCGTACGGCGCTTGAGCGTCATCGTGTAGATGCAGACGTAGAAGAGGATCGCGCCCAGCGCCAGGGCTGCAGCCAGTCCGTTGACGGTCACCGTGAGCCAGGCGACCGCGGCCAGGCCCTGCACCGTGCCGAAGACCAACGCCTCCCGGGGGCTGACCAGGCCGGTCGCCAGCGGTCGCCGCTCGGTGCGGTGCATCACGACGTCGATGTCGCGGTCGAGGTAGCAGTTGAGCGTGTTGGCGCTGCCGGCCGCCAGGCTGCCCCCGGCCAGGGTGGCGAGCACCAGGCCCAGGGACGGCACCCCGCCGGCGGCCAGGAACATGGTGGGCACCGTCGTCACGAGCAGCAGCTCGATGATCCGCGGCTTGGTCAGAGCGAGGTAACCGGAGACGACCTGACGGACGGTTCGAGGGGGTCGCGGGGTCGAGGCCAGGCCCGCGCGCGGGCGCGAGTCGACTGCCGTCACGGGCACCTCGGTCGGGGGTCTCGGTCGGACGCTGTCAGGGCCGCCGACACTGTATCCGGGGCCAGGAGTCATCGCAGATCGCACGGGTAGGCTCGCCGGGCGAGACCTCCGGCGTGACCTCGAAGGAGCAGCTGACACGGTGAGCGCGAAGACGATCGAGTGGACCGACCTGGACCGGCGGGCGGTCGACACCGTCCGGGTCCTCGCGATGGACGCGGTGCAGAAGACGGGCAACGGCCACCCCGGAACCGCGATGAGCCTGGCACCGGCCGCGTACCTCCTTTTCCAGCGCTTCCTCCGCCACGACCCGACCGACCCCGCGTGGCCCGGTCGCGACCGGTTCGTCCTGTCCTGCGGCCACTCCAGCCTGACGCTGTACATCCAGCTCTACCTGTCCGGCTACGGCCTCGAGCTCGACGACCTCAAGAGCCTGCGGACCTGGGGCTCGCTCACTCCCGGACACCCCGAGCACGGACACACCGTCGGTGTCGAGACGACCACCGGACCTCTGGGCCAGGGTGTGGGAAACGCGGTCGGCATGGCGATGGCCGCCCGTCGGGAGCGCGGGCTGCTCGACCCCGACGCGGCACCCGGCGAGAGCCCGTTCGACCACAACATCTGGTGCTTCGCCTCCGACGGCGACATCGAGGAAGGGATCAGCTCCGAGGCCTCCTCTCTGGCCGGCACCCAAAGGCTGGGCAACCTCTGCCTGCTCTACGACGACAACCACATCTCGATCGAGGACGACACCAGCATCGCGCTGTCGGAGGACACGGTCGCGAGGTACGAGGCCTACGGCTGGCACGTGCAGCGGGTGAACTGGCTCAAGGACGACGGCAAGTACGACGAGAACGCCGCAGTGCTGGCTGCGGCCTTCGAGGCGGCCCGGGCCGAGACCGAGCGGCCGTCGTTCATCGCCCTGCGCACGATCATCGCCTGGCCCGCCCCGGACGCCCAGAACACCGGCAAGGCGCACGGCTCGGCGCTCGGCGCGGACGAGGTCGCTGCGACCAAGAAGGTCCTCGGGCTCGACCCGAGCAAGACCTTCGACGTCGACCCGGACGTGCTGGCCCACGCCCGTGAGGTCGTAGCGCGCGGACGCGCCGCGCATGCCGAGTGGACGACCGGCTTCGAGGCCTGGGCGGCAGACAACCCGGCGGGCGCGGCCCTCCTCGAGCGGATGCAGACGCGGCGGCTTCCCGACGGGTGGTCCGACGCGCTGCCTGAGTTTCCCGCCGACGAGAAGGGGATCGCGACCCGCGAGGCCAGCGGCGAGGTGCTCGCAGCGATCGCTCCGGTGCTCCCCGAGCTCTGGGGCGGGTCCGCCGACCTCGCCGGCTCCAACAACACGACACCAAAGGGCGAGCCGTCGTTCCTGCCCGAGGACCGCCAGTCCAAGGAGTTCCCCGGCGGCCCGTTCGGCCGGGTGCTGCACTTCGGCATCCGCGAGCACGCGATGGGCTCGATCCTCAACGGCATCGCGCTGCACGGCGGCACCCGACCCTACGGCGGCACGTTCCTCGTCTTCAGCGACTACATGCGCCCCGCCGTGCGGCTTGCGGCGCTGATGAAGCTGCCGGTGACCTACGTCTGGACGCACGACTCGATCGGTCTCGGGGAGGACGGGCCGACCCACCAGCCGGTCGAGCACCTGGCCGCATTGCGTGCCATCCCCGGCCTCGACGTGGTGCGCCCCGCCGACGCCAACGAGACCGTCGTCTGCTGGCACACCGTCCTCGAGCACACCGACCGGCCGGCCGGGCTCTGCCTGACCCGGCAGAAGGTGCCGACGCTCGACCGCTCGGACGCCACCGGGATAGCTCCGGCCGACGGCGCCTCCCGCGGCGGCTACGTACTCGCCGACGCCTCCGACGGGCAGCCCCGGGTCATCGTGGTGGCCACCGGCTCGGAGGTGTCGCTGGCGCTCGATGCCCGTCAAGTCCTCGAGTCGGAGGGCACCCCGACCCGGGTCGTGTCCATGCCCTGCATCGAGTGGTTCCGCGAGCAGGACCGGGCCTATCAGCAGCTGGTCCTGCCGACGGGGATCAAGGCCAGGGTCAGTGTCGAGGCCGCGGTCGGGCAGGGCTGGCGCGATGTCGTGGGCGACTCCGGCGAGATCGTCAGCCTCGAGCACTTCGGCGGAAGCGCAGCCGCGTCGGTGTTGTTCGAACAGTTCGGGTTCACCCGTGACCGGGTCGTGGCGGCGGCACACGCCACGCTGGAGCGGGTAGGAGCCATCACGGGCACGACGACCGGCACCTGATTCGTCCGCACGACCACGGATCACCCACACCACGAGAAGGGTGAGGATCGATGACCGACTCCCTGCGCAGGCTCTCCGACGAAGGCGTCGCGATCTGGCTGGACGACATGAGCCGCGGCCGGCTCGTCACGAACGGTCTGGCCGATCTGGTCCGGGACAAGCACGTTGTCGGGGTGACGACCAACCCCACGATCTTCCAGAAGGCGATCAGCGACAGCGATCTCTACGACCGTCAGCTGCGTGACTTGGCCCACCGGGGGGTCGGCGTCGAGGAGGCCCTGCGCATGGTCACGGCGTACGACGTGCGCGGGGCCTGCGACGTGTTCCGCCCCGTCTACGAGGCCTCCGACGGTGTTGACGGCCGGGTCTCCATCGAGGTCGACCCGCGGCTCGCGCACGAGACCGACAAGACGGTCGCCGAGGCGCGTCAGCTGTGGTGGCTCGTCGACCGTCCCAACCTGTTCATCAAGATCCCGGCGACCAAGGCCGGGCTGCCGGCGATCTCGCAGTGCCTGGCGGAGGGGATCAGCGTCAACGTCACGCTGATCTTCTCGCTGCAGCGCTACGCAGAGGTCGTAGACGCCTTCCTCGACGGCATGGAACGAGCCCGGGCGGCCGGCCACGACCTGTCCCGCCTGACCTCGGTCGCGTCGTTCTTCGTCAGCCGGGTCGACACCGAGATCGACAAGCGGCTGGGCAAGCTGGGCACGTCGGCCGCGACCGACCTGCGCGGCAAGGCTGCGATCGCCAATGCCCGCCTGGCCTACGAGCACTTCGAGAAGGTGCTCGAGTCCGACCGGTGGCGAGCGCTCGCCGCCGCCGGCGCGCACACGCAACGGCCGCTGTGGGCGTCGACCGGCGTCAAGGACCCGGAGTACGACGACACGATGTACGTCATCGATCTGGTCACCCGCGACGTGGTCAACACCATGCCCGAGGCGACCCTCGACGCGGTCGCCGACCACGGCGTCGTCAGGGGCGACACAGTGCGCGGCGAGTACGCCGGCGCGCACTCGGTCATGGACCGGCTCGCCGAGGTCGGCATCGACTACGACGATGTCGTCGCGGTCCTCGAGGACGAGGGCGTGTCCAAGTTCGAGGTGTCGTGGAGCGAGCTGCTCGAGTCGACCAGCAAGGAGCTCGAGCGGCTGGCCGGAGATCCGACCGTATGAACAGTCCTCAGGGCAGCCCGGTCAACGTGCGGCTGCCGCAGCCGCCAGACGTCGGCGGGCTGGCGGGCGTGGCCGCGGCCCTGCTCGACAAGGACCCGACGCTGTGGGGCAAGGCGGCCGAGGCCGAGGCGGCCAAGCGCCTCGCGTGGATCGACCTGCCCGACACCTCAGAGCAGCTCGTTCCCCGGCTGCGCGAGCTGCATGAGCGGCTGGTCGCGGCCGGGCTCGACCACGTCGTACTGGCCGGGATGGGCGGCTCGTCACTGGCGCCGGAGGTCATCACTCGGACCGCCGGCGTGGAGCTCACCATCCTCGACACGACCGACCCGCACCAGGTCGGTGCGGCCCTTCGCGACCGGCTCGACCGCACCGTCGTGGTCGTGGCTTCCAAGAGCGGCGGCACGGTCGAGACCGACAGCCACCGCCGAGCCTACGAAGGGGCGTTCCGGGCCGCCGGCCTGACCGATGCCGAGATCGCGCAACGCATCGTCGTCGTGACCGACCCTGGATCCCCGCTCGAGGCGGCCGCGAACGAGGCCGGTTACGAGGTCGTGCTCGCCGACCCGGACGTCGGCGGCCGCTACAGCGCGCTCTCGGCGTTCGGCCTCGTGCCCAGCGCACTGGCCGGCGCCGATGTCGAGCGGCTGCTGGCCGACGCCAGGGTGCTGCGCGGGTACCTGGCCTCGGACGAGGACAACCCGGGGCTCGAGCTCGGCGCCGCCCTGGGCGAGGGTGCGCGCCAGGGAATGGACAAGCTGGCCATCGCCGACGGCGGGTCGGGGATCGTCGGGTTCGGTGACTGGGCCGAGCAGCTCATCGCGGAGTCGACGGGCAAGGACGGGCGCGGGCTGCTCCCAGTGGTGGTCGAGAGCCCCGCGGCGCCTGGCTTCGCCGTCGTCACGTCCGACACCCAACGCGTCCTGCTCGGTCAGGGCGACTCGCCGGGCGCCGGATCGGTCAGCGGCTCGCTCGGAGCGCAGCTGTTGCTGTGGGAGTTCGCCACGGCCGTGGCAGGTCGGGTCATCGACATCAATCCGTTCGACCAGCCCAACGTCGCCGAGTCCAAGGAGAACACCGCGAAGATCCTCGCCGAGGCGGGCGACGGTCCGCTCCCGACGGGCGACCCGGCGGTGACCGACGGGGCGGTCGAGGTCTACGGCGACCCGACGCTGCTCGACGGGGCCGCCGACCTTGCCGGCGCGGTGCAGCGGCTGCTCGGTGCGGTACCGGAGTCGGGCTACCTCGCCGTCATGGCGTACCTGGACCGCCACGGGGAGAGTGCGATCTCCGGGGTGCGGCCCAGCCTGGCCCGCCGGCTCGGCGGCCGGGCGACCTCATTCGGGTGGGGTCCGCGGTTCCTCCACTCGACCGGCCAGTTCCACAAGGGAGGTCCGCAGGTCGGCGTCTTCCTGCAGGTGACCGGTGCGGTCACCGACGACGTCGACGTCCCCGGTCGGCCCTACACCTTCGGCCGGCTCCAGCTCGCCCAGGCCCTCGGCGACCTGCGCGCGATCGGCAAGCGGGGCCGGCCGGCGCTCCGCCTGCACCTGCGCGACCGGGCAGCCGGGGTCCAACAGCTGCTGAGCGCCTGCGAGGACGCCACGTGACCGAGCTGCACGCGATGCCCGACAACCCGTTGCGCGACGTTCGTGACCGGCGGCTGCCCCGGGTCCCGGGACCGTGCGCACTCGTGGTGTTCGGCGTCACCGGCGACCTGGCGCGCAAGAAGCTCATCCCCGCGGTCTACGACCTGGCCAACCGCGGCCTCTTGCCACCGGGCTTCGCGCTGCTCGGCTTCGCCCGGCGCGACTGGGGCGACGGCGACTTCGAGGCACTGGCCCGGGAGTCGGCCCGCCAGCACTCGCGCACCGGCTTCCGGGAGGACGTGTGGAAGCGGCTGGTCGACAGCATCAAGTTCGTGCCCGGCGCGTTCGACGACGACGCGGCGTTCGACCAGCTCAGCCAGACGCTGATCGAGCTCGAGGACAGCCACGGCATCCAGGGCAACGCGGCCTTCTACCTGTCCATCCCGCCGTCGATGTTCCCCGTCGTCCTCAAGCAGATGCAGCGCACCCGGATGGCCGACGACGACGTGCGCGGCGGTTGGCGACGGGTCGTCGTCGAGAAGCCGTTCGGCCACGACCTGGCGAGCAGCCGCGAGCTCAACGACCTGGTCGACGACGTGTTCACCGCCGGCGACGTGTTCCGCATCGACCACTACCTGGGCAAGGAGACGGTCCAGAACCTGCTGGCGCTCCGCTTCGCCAACACGTTGTTCGAGCCGGTGTGGAACGGGAACTTCGTCGACTCGGTGCAGATCACGATGGCCGAGGACGTGGGGATCGGGGGCCGGGCCGGCTTCTACGACCAGACCGGCGCCGCCCGCGACGTGCTGCAGAACCACCTGCTGCAGTTGCTGGCGCTCACCGCGATGGAGGAGCCGGTCGAGTTCTCCGCCGAGGA